>RFJL01000071.1 GCA_003695435.1 Candidatus Woesearchaeota archaeon | reverse complement strand
TCATATATCAAGACTGCCAGTAGTTGAAAGAGGATCTGCTGTCGGAATTGTATCCCAACACGACGTCGTTAAAAAAGCGATGTCCATGGACAAACAACTTGATATCTTCTCAATCCATGATGATCTTTCATCAGTGTACGAAGTTCCTGTAGAAGCAGTTATGACAGTAACGGTAGAAACTCTCAAACCAGAAGACACACTAGACAAAGCAATTGATAAAATGCTTTCCAACGACATTAGCGGATTGGTCATTGTCAACGATAAGGAAGAACCTGTTGGAATGCTCACCAAAAGAGACCTACTCGAACAAGTACTCCTAGAAGAAAAACACAAAGACAACGTATCCGTAATTATCTCTTCAAGGAAAGGCCTTGTTGACAAACAAGTAATCGAAGAAGAAATTAAAAAATTCATTGAAAGACATGAACGCGAAATCGGAGAGGGAACAATTCATGCATACATCGCATCAATCTCCAACAGACCACACCCTCTTCTTCAGTGCAGGTTGAGATTACTTACCTCAAAGATGCGCGTGCGGGCAACAGGAGAATCCCGATCAGAATTAGAAGCAGTTCAAAAAGCACTTGATACGTTAAAAGAAACATTTCGCAAGGAAAAAGGTAAGTGATGTAAACGTGATGTGGTGTGTAGTTTGAGCGCTTCGACCCGCGATTAATTTTTTTAATTCATTTCATTATCGCATCCAACAACGCAAAAACACAACCAGACAAAAAACATACAAAAAATTGCGGAGGTTGAGATCACATGAACATCAAACCAATAGGCGAACGAGTTCTCATAAAACAAGAAAAACAAGAAGAAAAAACTGCTGGAGGAATCTACATTCCCGACTCCGCTAAAGAAAATCGCAAAGAAGGAGTCGTCGTAGCAGTTGGCACCTACAAAGACGGAAAAGAACTACCCCTCAAACAAGGAGACAAAGTAATTTATGGAGGGTACAGCGCAGAAGATATAGAAATCAACGAAGAAAAATACGTCTTTGTAGACTTCAAAGATATCCTGGCAAAAATCGAATGAGGTGGTTCCAATGACAGAAACGAAACAAATCGTATTCGATGAAACTGCAAGAGCAGCACTACTTAGAGGAATTGACAAAGTAGCAAACACTGTAAAAGTAACCCTTGGACCAAAAGGTCGAAACGTAGTCCTTGATAGAACTTCTCACCCCTTAGTCACAAACGACGGAGTAACCATCGCAAAAGAAATCTCTCTTAAAGACAAGTTTGAGAACATGGGTGCAAAACTCATAAAAGAAGTCGCCTCAAAAACACAAGACAACGCAGGTGACGGAACAACCACAGCAACACTACTCACACAAATAATGGTTTCACAAGGCCTAAAAAACATTACATCAGGGGCAAACCCCATAGAAGTAAAAAAAGGAATTGAAAGAGCCACACAAGAAGTAATAAGCTACCTCAAAGAAAAAAGTGTTGATGTAAGCGACAAAGAAAAAATCAAACAAGTAGCAACAATTTCTGCAAACAACGATGAAGTCATAGGAAAACTCATTGCTGATGCTATGGAAAAAGTAGGAAACGACGGAGTAATCACCGTTGAAGATGGCAAAAGCATAGAAACAGAACTAGAAGTCGTAGAAGGAATGCAATTTGAAAGAGGATTCATCTCACCCTACATGGTAACAGACTCAGAAAAAATGATCTGTGAACAAGAAGAAGCATACGTCCTCATCACGGACAAAAAACTCAGCTCTGTAAAAGAACTCGTACCCGTACTAGAGATGACAGCAAAAGAAGGAAGACCTCTTTTCATCATCGCAGAAGATGTTGACGGGGATGCACAAGCAGCAATCATCCTTAACATCATAAGAGGAGCACTCAAAGTCTGCGCAGTAAAAGCACCAGGATTTGGAGACGAGCAAAAAGAACTCCTCGAAGACATCGCAACACTCACAGGAGCAACAGTAATCAGCGAAGAAAAAGGCATGAAACTCGAAGACTTCGACCCATCCTGGCTAGGAAGCGCAAGAAAAATCAAAACGGATAGCGAAAAAACCATTATCGTAGAAGGAAAAGGAGACAAAGAACGCATCGAGTCAAGAAAAAAACTCATTGAAAACCAAATAAAAAACACAGACTCCGAATACAAAAAAACAGAGTTGAAAAAACGACTTGCAAAACTCGGCGGAGGCGTTGCAGTCATCAAAGTAGGCGCAGCAACAGAAACAGAACTCAAAGAGAAAAAAATGAGAATTGACGATGCACTCAACGCAACAAAAGCAGCAGTAGAAGAAGGAGTCATTCCAGGAGGAGGAACAACACTTCTACGAGCAACACAACGCATCGAATCCTTAAAACTTGAAGGAGATCAAAACATCGGAGTAAGCATTGTTCGAAGAGCACTAGAAGAACCCATACGACAAATAGCGAAAAACGCAGGAAAAGAAGGAGCAGAAATTCTTGCACGACTCAAAAACGAAAGCGATGAAAACATTGGCTACAACGCGAAAAAGGATTGCTACGAAGACCTCTTCCAAGCAGGAGTAATAGACCCAACAAAAGTCGTAAGAAACGCACTCCAAAACGCAGCGTCAATCTCAGCAATGGTCCTCACAACAGAGGCACTCGTAACAGATTTCGACGCTGAAAAAGATGAAAAAACAACAGCAATCGTAATCTAAAACGAACGCCGTTAATTATTTCTTAATTTTTCATCTCTTTTTTTATTTTCATACTTTTTTATTCTCATTACACTGTCATAGTGATGCAAAGACACAGGATATACCAATTCTTGACGTAACTCTTATAAATTTTAGATGTTTTTCTTGCGTGTGATGGATGAAGAATATTGCGTAACTGAAATCAACCTAAGCGATGAAGAAATTGAGACTTGGATTGAAAGACTCAACGAAATCAAAGAGGGAAAAGAGCATCACCACTTGGAATATAAGGGTGGCGAAGTAATTGTTCATCGCAAAGAACCATTTTGACTGATTGCAACTACTTCTTCAGAGAATAATCGACAGCGCATTAAATGAAGACTTGAAACGATCAAAAGTACTCCTCGTACAAGATACCTTTATTAATCCTTAATCAACACGGTGTGTTGATGGATCTGCGTTTAGGTTTTTTAGCATCTCATAGGGGAAGTAATGTTGAAGCAATACTCAAAGAGATTGAACAAGGAAAATTAGACGCTCGTGCAAAGGTAATTATAAGCAATAATCCAAAAGCTCCCGTTTTAAATCTAGGAAAAGAGGTGAATATTCCTTGCTATTGTTTAAATAAAGAAATTACGGAAAATCCTGATGAAGCAATTCTTAACGTTCTTAGGCGTCATGATGTGAATCTGGTTGTGCTTGCAGGTTATGTGAAGAAAATAGGGATTGCAGTTCTAGATGCATATCCCAACAGAATGCTCAACATCCACCCATCACTACTTCCAAAATATGGTGGAAAAGGAATGTATGGGATGCGTGTTCACGAAGCAGTTATTCAGTCTCGCGATAGGGAAAGCGGGGCAACAGTACACATCGTAACTCAAGAATACGATGAAGGAAGAATTCTAGCACAATACAAGGTTCCAAGATATGAAAGAGATACGGTTCAAACTCTTGCAGAGCGTGTTCTAGGAATCGAACATGTTCTTTATCCTCAAACCTTAAAGGATATACAAAGAGGCATACTTAGTTTAGATTAAGCAATCTTTGAGAATTGTGACTATTCGCGGTTAAACTCCCTGAACGAAGGGAGGGTGAGCGTAAGGTCGATTTCCCCTGTCTGGTTGTTTGTAGTGAAATTAACATTTGTTGATGGAGTGGAGAACTAAGGCAGAATTAGATATTGCTCTTGTCATACGCCTTGACGACTGAAAG
>RFJL01000070.1 GCA_003695435.1 Candidatus Woesearchaeota archaeon | reverse complement strand
CCTTCAACGCCTTGTTTTGCTGCTTGATCAATTAAGGATTGTACTTTGCGTTCTAATCGATGGGATACTCCCATGAGTTTGCAAAGCGGATGAAACCGTTGTGTTGAACATCTCTTGGGACTTCCGGACGCTGAGATGTCAAGGGAATGCGCTAGTATGTACTGATAGAGTTCGCTATCTACTCTGTGTGTTTTAATGTAGTCTTCAAGGGTCGTTTCTGGAAGAACCGCTACGCCAATAAGCTGTGGTGGTTGTGTTCCAAATTTTTGAGCACCCCTTTCTATACCTTCTCTTGCTGAGCTGATCATGGCATCTCCTCCTGTAAGGTGAATGCTGCAAAGGGAGAGATCATATGCTGATAGAGAGTACAGAACATTTCTTAGTGTTGTTGGACTCTCATGCAATTTCAAGTCAAGAAACACAGAGCATCCTTCGTCTTGAAGAACACTAAGAATGCTTGGGCCGAGGTGAGTATAGCTTTGTATGCCCACATGCACCCCTATGCGAACCGAGTTTGAAGGCGTAATGTATTTGAGTTCAGAGATTGTTTGAAGAGCTTCCTCTTTTGTCGTGGATCCTTCAATGCTTTGCCACAGCGTAAAGGACGCAACAGGTTCTTGATATTGTTGACGAGTCATTGTTTCTTAGTTGGCGGAGTCTTGAACTTTAAAATGATTGCCTTTACTTGCTTTTAGCAATTGCTTTTAACTACATTTCACTAATTTCCTACTTTTTCACCCGTGAGTTTCCACTCTTTGAACAATGCGCAGCAACACAATACTCCATAATAACAGCATGAAAAGGAGTTGTGAACACAGTCTTATTGATTTCTTGCTAGAGTTGTACCTAAAAGATGCAATAATACCACATTCGCCCTCGGTAGTGTTCTTTTGCACTCGTTTTTCTCACAAGATTTTTTAAAATAAAAAAAATCTGGGAACTCTATGACGGCAATACCTGTAGAAGAGCTCAAAGGATGCTAAACCGCACTTATCACGCCAATGGATGAGTGTGGCGACATCGATTATGATAAGCTTGACAAACTCATAGAAGATCAAATAGCTGCAGGTGTCGCTGGCGTTCTTGCCTGCGGTACAACCGCTCAAAGCGCGACGCTCTCACTAGAAGAACACGTTCAACTCGCAAAGCACATTCACTCGCGCGTAAGTGGAAGATGTCAGTACATTGCAAGTGCTGGTTCTAACAATACGCGAGAAGCACTCTTCCTCACTGAAGCAATTTTTGATCAAATAGGCCCTGCTACCTTCTTACATGTTACGGGATATTATAACAACCCACCTCAAGAAGGACTCATCGCACACTATGAAAGTATTGCTGGCCTTTGCGCAGATCTTGAAAGTAACGTTATCCTCTACAACGTTCCTGGACGTACAAATAGCGAGCTTGAACCTGAAACCATTATTCGCTTAAGCGAACACGAAGCAATTATTGGTCTTAAAGAAGCAAGAGGAGCTGATGAATCCGCAGTTGTGAAAACTGCAGAGGTGATTGAGGGAACCAATCCGGAAAAGTTCAGAGTTCTTTCAGGCGAGGATGATCTTGTAGCTTGGATGATGAATCCCTCTTCCTTTAAGGGAGGCAATCACGCATATGGCGTAATTAGCGCTACAGCAAATGTCGCACCTCTGCTGATGAAGAATATTTGTACAGCAGCCCTTCGAGGAGAGCACGATCTTGCATTTGAATTTCAGGAATACGCACATGATATTATCAACGCGGTTTTCTGTGCTAAAAACCCCATTCCTCTTGCGCACATGTTTAACACGCAGTTAAGAAAACCTCTTGTAAGGCTTGATTCTATCCAAGATACCTGTGATGAAGCACTCTCAAAATACCCTGTCCAAGATCTTGGAATTGATATCGCGAAGTACCGATAACATTAAATAAACGGTAAACACTCTTTCTTTCATGAATGTACTTGTACTTCTTCGTCACGGAGAGTCTACCTGGAACAAAGAAAACCGCTTTACTGGTTGGACAGATGTTCCCCTTACTAAAAAAGGCGAGGAAGAAGCTCGCCATGCAGGAAGAATTCTCAAAGAAAACGGATTTACCTTTGATGTGGTATTTACGTCATTTCTCAAACGTGCAATACAAACTGCTCAAATCGTTCTTGATGAAATGAACCTCTCTCCTCTTATCGTCAAAACCTGGCGTCTTAATGAGAAACATTATGGCGCATTGCAAGGTCTTAACAAAAAAGAAACCGCTGAAAAAGAAGGGGAAGAACAAGTATTCAAATGGAGACGCGTCTATGATTGCAGACCGCCTGCTCTTGATAAAGATGATCCAAGACATCCCATTCACGACAAACTTTACGAGCACGTGGACCCTGCATTGCTTCCCTCCACAGAGAGTCTTGAAGACTGTGTTAAGAGAACTATTCCCTTTTGGGAGACGCACATTGCTCCTGCAATTATAAGTGGTCAACGCGTTTTGATAGTTGCCCACGGGAATAGTCTTCGAGCTTTGATTAAGCATCTTGAAGCAATTTCAGACAAAGATATTGCACAAGTAAACATACCAACAGGAATTCCTTTAGTCTATGAACTTGACGAGAATCTCAACCCTACTCGTAAATATTACCTTGCAGATGAGGAAGAGGTGAAAAAACGTCAAGAAGAGATGGTTAAACAAGGGAAAGCGTAGCTGATTGTTCTAATTTCTTTAGTTTCTCAAGGTACTGTTGTGCTTTTTCAAGCACTGAACTCTTAAGTTCTTCATCAAAGGCGAGGTTGTTCACTTCTTGTTCAAGAGATATTGTAGGGATGTTTAAAAAATTGCCTTTGAGCTTGCGTCCTCCTTTTGCACATTCTTGAACAAGTTTCTGTGCGAAAGGTTGTGCAAAATCAGAGAATATCATGAAGCGAGAAAACGCGTTTATTCCCGCGTCGAGAAGGAGGTGAAAATCATCTATGCGTTCATGCACAAGAGCGACTTTAATTTTAAGATGTGGGTGTGCGATGCGCAACTTTGCAGCCCACCACGCCATGTAGTACATATCAGGAGGGGGAACTTGTGCAAAAATCGTATTTTCTTGTGGTTTCAAAAAGCATAGCTGTACGGTGTCAATGTTGTATTCTTCTACTTTTGCTATGACTTCATCGACATCCCCCATCTGCTCACCCATTCCAAGAATAATCGTAATTATTTTTTTGAGTTTGAACTCTTCAAGATATTCAAGAAATTGTAGTAACTGTCTAAGAGGCTTTGAAGGGCAAATAAAGTTGTGTAATTCTTCGTTAAATGATTCTATTGCAGAACCCATACCCGTAATGTAAGATGATAATTTTTCAACTTCGCTTCGGGAAAATGGTCCGAAGTTCATCATAATTTTATGTCCAAGGATCATTTCAAGTTTTCGAGAGAGATCAATAAGCTCGTCGGTGGATTCAACACGTAGCCCTCCTGTGATATAGCCTACCTTCCACCCCATGAGTTTGCAAATAAGCGCTTCTGCGAGGATTGAAGCCTGCGAGCGTTTTGCAGTTGTTTGTGATCCTGGTGTGTGTTTTGGCTTTGTTGAGAGATAACAATACTTGCAGTCAGCAATGCCACAAGTCCAATTGATGAAAATTGATCGTTCAAAATGGATGTGCGGCGAGTGATGTGTTTTGAAAACGTCTTTTGCTTGACCTAGAAGTTGCTTGAGCCGTTCCTTGTCTACAATGTGCTCTTTGTTGTTGCGCTCAATAATTTCTTGAGGGGTCATTAGTCTATCAAGCACCAGCTGATTTAAAAGAGTATCTTTCGAGTATTCTAAGAGAGCGTATGTTGAAACATGCAACTCCTCAAGATAGTATGATGAAAGTATTTGGTAAGAAAGAAACTGTTTAAGTCAAGAACGGCCCTTCTTTAACTGACCTGTTTGCATAGGATGATGAAAACATTACATCAGCGTTATCCAGTAGTTATCCTCGACGCGTATGTCTAGATCTTTTTGCTTTTGTTCAAGAAATAGGAGAAGTTTATCAAGAACAGGGTGTCCTCCTGCTCCTAGTCGTACACGTGAACAACCCTTTTCTCGTGCAACAGCAATAACGTCTTCTTGAACTCTTCGTGTGTATCCGTTTCCACGAAGTGCTGCAGGTGTGTGAATGGAAAAAATATGAAGAGACTTATCTGCTTTTATTTGAAATGTTGTGGACGAGAGGACTTGGTTGTTAAGAAGTACGACTGAGTCATACCCTTTTGGAAAAAAATACCTTTTCTTTGCTTGTTCAAAAAGCGGACCACGAATAAACGGGACACGAAAAAGGTACTTTGCAGGTCCAATGTGTTCTGCAAACTCTGAATTCGGGTCAGGATAACCAAGACGCTTTGCAAAATACTCGCCACAAAGTTTTGCGTCAAGTCCTTGTGCCTGCGAGAGTAGTACACTGTGAAAGTTATCACTCATAGAAAACCTTTTTCATCACAAGCAGTATATAAAAGTAACTCAGCGCTGTGATGTGACCTCTAAGAAGTGTGCATGACCTTATGATCTTCTTGAATTTTTGCATACCCCAATTCTTCTACGCATTAGTTCAAGTCCTTGAGAGAGTTTTTGATGCCAGGGTTGCGTTTTTGCGTGTCTTGTTCACACTCATTTTATGCATCCTTTGGAGCTATTTGAATCCATGCTTCTTATTCCGACGAGAATTTCTTCTTAAAAAACGCAGCTCTTCCCGAACCTACCTTATACAGCTTGTACCTCAGAGGGTTCTTCTTGTGATATTCTTGGTGGTACTCTTCTGCTGCGTAAAAGTTTTTGTAAGGTTCTATTTTCGTCGCTATTCTCTTGCCTAGTCTCTTCTCCCACTCCTTTTTGGATCTCTCTGCCTTTCTTTTCTGCTCATCATCATGGTAGAATATTGCTGTGGTGTATTGAAATCCTCTATCGTTGAATTGACCTTCTTCATCAAGAGGATCTATTGATCGCCAATACACATCAAGAAGCCCTTCATAAGAAATTTGTTTGGGGTCATAGGTTATTTGTATTGCTTCTCGATGTCCTGTAGTTCCTGTTGAAACTTCTTCATATGTTGGATGCTCAACGGTTCCTCCAGCATAGCCGGAAACTACGCTTAGAACTCCTGGCTTTTCACTATACGCTTCAGCAGTGCACCAAAAACATCCGCCTGCAAACGTTGCTAACATGAAAGAAAAGATTTTACTCCCATGCAAGTGTCACGGGGCTTGTCGGTGCTACATCATCGCTATCCCTGTAAGCAACATTAAGCGCTACGCGTACTTCGTTTTTTCCATCTGGCTGGACAACTTCCATGCGTATCAGTTTCTCATCGCCCGGCCAAATGTTAAATGCGTGTTTTGGATAGCTTCTTGAGAGTCTTAATGGTTCTTTGGTGTCTACGTCATAGATGAACACGTTTTCTACGTGAGCTACGTCAAGTCCCGTATTCTTAATCACGTAGAAGACGTCAATTGGTTCTCCTACAGGTGCTACAATTTTTCCTTGTTGTTCTACGAGGAGTTGTGCTTCAAGTTCGGGTTTTGCAAGGAGTAAATAGAGACCTAGAACAACAACAAGCACCCAGAACACGTAGCCTGAGAGATGAACTGTTTTTTTTATTTTCTTGCGCATGAGTATTTTACCTGATGGGGCGTATTTAAAAATAATCTACGGCGTGTCGTACGTTCCAATCCCGGGACGGCGGGCTTTGAAAAAAGAACGTCCGGACCGGGATTTGAACCCGGGTCTCGGCCTCCGCAGGGCCGAATTATATCCAAGCTAAACCATCCGGACTTGTGTTTTGAAGCCTT
>RFJL01000069.1 GCA_003695435.1 Candidatus Woesearchaeota archaeon | reverse complement strand
TCAACAGAGTCATCACCAGACTCCACTTCAGTCACAGACTCTACTTCAGTATCAGACTCAACCTCAACAGAGTCATCACCAGACTCCACCTCAGCATCCGATTCAACCTCAACAGAGTCATCACCAGACTCCACTTCAAGGCTTCCTTGATTGAGGTCTTTGATTTGAGCAACTACTGCACGCACTTTCGCGTGTGCCTCACGCAGAAGCTTTGCCACTTCTCTAAGCTCAGAAGTGTCTCCTGATGCTCTTGCTGCATCAAGGGTTTCTTGTGCTTGTGCAAGAGTTTCTTTGTAGTCTTGGATTGCTGCCTCAAGGTCGCTTACGTCAGCTCCTTTTTCAGCGAGTTTGTCTTTTGCTTTTTCAAATCGATCAATGAGTTTTTCTGCTGAAACGATAAGACCTTGGAATTTGTGTTCAACTGCAGTACTTGCTGCTTTTTTAAGGTCTTTTTGAACAGCTCTCCAAGCATCTCTCATCTCTTTTGAAATATCTTTGATCTGATCTCTGGTTGCAGTTTCATCAAGAGCTTCTGCTTGTGAGACAAGATCAATCATGGTTGCTTCGTGTTCTGCAAGAGCAGAAAGCAATTCCTCTTTTCTTGATTCTTCTAAGTCTGAAGCTTCTACTCTTTCCTGAATTTCCACGATTTTATCAAGAATACGCTCTCCAGATGCTACGAGGAAATCAATTGCACCTTGCTTTGCTTCAGGGCAATTTTCATCCGAACAGCTTTTGAGCTGAGCTTTGTGTTCTTTTATTTTCAATCGCGCCTTTTCAAAGTGTTCTTTAGCGTTTTTGATCCTTTCACGTACTTCAATACGCAGTTCTTTCGCGTCGCGAAGTTTTTCACGAACTTCTGCTCGATCATCTCGGATCTTTTCACGAAATTCTTCTCGTTTTTCAGCGTCACGAAGTTTTTCACGAACTTCTACTTTGTCATCTTTGATCCGATCGCGGATTTCTATTTGTTTATCTCCATCACGCATTTCAATGCTGGTGTCTTGGTCAATGTCATCAGGGCTTTGCGCATCAACTGTTGCGCTTGCCGAATCATCAGTGCTGTCTTGTGCTACAACCAAGGGTACGGCTGAGATCACAAGAAGCATGATGAGCAATAATGCTTTGAATGCCTTCATTTTGCGTTACCTCCTAACGTTTTTTGGCGTACATGAAGCGTCATGTTCTAGGGGATTGTGGCATTTTTTATTTATAAACATACTTTCGTAAATCATTACATAAAGCTTTATGAAGCGACCTAATACTTTATGGAAGGATTTTCAACCTTTTCTCGCAAAAAGAAGTTCAAAGAGGCCTATTTGAGCAAAAATATTAAAAACTCAAGCGTATCAGCAAACCACATGAAAAAGGTCATTCTTGCATTTCTTGTTTTTTTACTTTTACCAAGCCTACATGCAGCAACAATTACAGGCACCATTTATGATGCTGAACTACATGAGATGAACATTTCAGTTCTTGAGATTAATACACAACCCGTGCAAAGACTCTTGATTAAAAATGGATCCTATTCAATTACCGTTCCTTCTGGGAGTTATACTCTTTACGCACATTATCAGGGCTTGAGTGCTCGTGAGAGTATCACTGTTAAGGATGATGGAGTTTATCATCTTGATTTGTTTCTCTATCCAGATTTGGAAAAAGATGAAGAGCTAATCACGATTGATACTACACTTGATGAAGAGTTAAGTGGGTTTGATGCTGTTCCTAATGCAGTCATTGTTGCAACACTGCTCATCACAGGACTGCTCATTATTCTGTTTCTGCATCTCCTGAAGAAAAAGAAGGACTTGGCAAATCAGAAGATGCAAGATCTGCGCGACGATAGAGATGAAGAGAAAAGTGAAACTTCTAAGAGCATGACCGCGGATAATATTGTGATTGACTTGCTCAAAGAGCACGGTGGGCGCATGACGCA
Organism: Candidatus Woesearchaeota archaeon; assembly: GCA_003695435.1. Lineage (NCBI taxonomy): Archaea > Nanobdellati > Candidatus Woesearchaeota > Candidatus Woesearchaeota archaeon. The sequence continues at coordinate 4,305 of RFJL01000069.1, read as the reverse complement.
AAAAGAATTGCGCAAACACATCCCCCTTTCCGAAGCAAAGGTTTCTTTGATGGTCTCTGAGCTTGAGGCTGAAAATAAAATAAAGAAGATTAAAAAGGGCAGAACAAATATTTTGATTTTGCAATGATCTCCTTGCATTTTTGCCTACGTTTTGCGTCTAACCGGTTTGCTCGCAGTCTTCAAGCGTGAATGAGTTCTCTGTTTTTTGCACGTAACTATTAAATACTGCAAAAGAAGTGAACGTAGATATGATTGAGATTGACGGATCTTATGGAGAAGGGGGCGGACAAATGTTACGAACGGCTCTTGCTCTCTCAACCATTACAAAAAAACCATTTCGAATGAAGCATATTCGGCAAGGGCGCGAAAAACCCGGGCTTAAACGCCAACACGTATTTTGTGTTTCTACACTTACGTCTATGTGGAATGGTAAAGCAGTAAATGTTAGAGAGGGGTCTCAAGAGATTGAATTTTACCCCGGGAAACTTAAGAGGAAAACTCATGAGATTGACATGGGCACTGCGGGCTCAATAACTCTTTTGTTACAGTCTTTGATTTGGCCTGCGATTCATGAGCGCACGAAGCTCACGTTTACTATCACAGGAGGTACTGATGTTGCTTGGAGCATGCCTTATGATTATTTTGAACAAGTTTTTTTACCTATGCTGCGGCCTTATGCTAAGATCAACTCTCAACTGCTGCGTCGAGGTTTTTATCCCAAAGGAGGTGGAAAAGTTAAGATTTCAATTACAGGTCTTAATTATGATCGTCCGTTTCGGAGAATTGAACAAGGACACCTGATGCATATGAAGGGGATAAGTGTTGCAACAAAAGATTTGGAAGATGCACAAGTTGCGCAAAGGCAGGCTATGAGTGCAAAGTTTGGCACTCTTGATATCTTAACGCAGTACGTGGAGAGTGATTCAACTGGTTCTGTTATTACTTTGCTTGCGATGTACTCTAGGAATCCTGAAGATATTTCTTATCAAGAGCCGATCATTCTTGGTGCTGATGCTCTTGGTGAGCGAGGCGTTCGTGCTGAGGTTATTGGTGAGCGTGCTCGAGATAAGCTTAAGGAACAAATGGGTAGTGGTGCTCCTGTTGATGAGCATTTAGCAGATAACCTTATCCCTCTTCTTGGGATGTATGGAGGAGAGATAAAAGTGGCAAAGATCACCCCTCACACCTTAACGAACATATATGTCTGTGAGCAGTTTCTAAGTGTACGATTTGATGTTGACGAAGCTTCGCGAATCATTCGTTGTACCAAGAGGTAAGTAATGACACATAAACCCCCTCACAAGCATGTTCACCATCACGGAGATGAAGAAAATCCAGAGCTTCCTAAGCGTAGTTTTTCTCAGAGAGTTCTTGTTGGGATGGGGGCAGTTCTTCTCATTCTTTTGATGACGTCTTTTGTGTTTGTTACTTTTCCTGTGGGAGATATTCTTGCGGGAAAATCTGAGTCTGATTTGATTATTGATCAAGTGGTTCGAGCAGGAAATCTTGAAATTGTTTTTTCTGATTCGGCTTATCGCGTATTGCAGGAGTTTTATCGTGAAGATCCCACGAAAGAAATTGCTCTTTGCTTACTTGGAGTTAAGAGAAATTCAACCTATACCATAACGAAGATTTACAAGCCGGAGCAAGAGAGGAGTTTTCGGCATGTTCAATTTGAGCCTTGTTCTCAGGAGACGTTGATTCTTCTTCACACACATCCTCGCAGCAGGTGTATTGCGTCCAATACGGATATCGCAACCCTTAGAGAAACACAAAAGGCAAATCCTGAAGTGTTAATGGTGGTGATGTGTGAGGAGAGCCGAGTGAGTGTGTATTCTTGAATTGATTTACGATCCCCCCCCACCCCAAAAAAAGTAACTACTTTAAAGTAATGAAAAAATGGTAAGATTTATATAGGAGTAGTAGATTTCCTGCTTTATGATGCCCAAACAAGACTTTCGAGCATATAACATCCACGCAGATGGAACAATTGAAGATGTGACTGAACGCGTATACACGCCTGTTGATCGATTTATGGATAAAATCGCATCATATAATGCTGCAGCAAAAGGACTCCTTGTTGCAGGCACACTTCTTGCAACAGCAGCATATACTGGAGCACAGTTCAACAAAGCACTCATTGAAGATGATTACCACTTCGCTTTAAAAATGAGCAAGATCCAAAAAGAACGTTGCGAACAAGGAGACGGTGATGAGTGGTGCTCAGCATGGAAGAAAACGCTTGATACTATTGCAAGCATGGAATCACAATTCCCAGAACTAAAAAAACGAAAATAAAACAAAAAACCTCAAAACAGATAATCTCCAAAGATCGTAATCACTATGTATTTGCCAAAAAAAATGTACAAACCGTTGCACACCCTTGCACTCGCAGCGCTTTGTGCTTGTTCGCCTAGTCCCAAAACAGAATTACAAGCGCAACAGAACCGCGCACAAGAGTATCTTGAACAATGTGAAAAATATCATCAACTCGTAACTCAAGATACGTGGAGAACAATTCACCCAGAAAGTTGCAATTATGCACGAGACCTGCGAGAGTCATTACAAGAACTACTTCAAAACTACCCCAATCTAAGAAACACAAAAACCTTTGATTCTGATTTGATGAGAAAACTTGAAGATCTTTAGAGAAGCTCCTTTACTTTTTGAGCTGGACGAGCAATAATCGCCTTTTTCCCCTTTATAACGAGCGGTCGTTGTAAGAGAATGGGATGTTTTACAATAACATCTAACACTTCATCCTCAGACATCTCATCAGTAATGTGACAAACGGCCTCTTCATTACGCCTCACCAAGTCATGCACATCAATGCCCATGTGATGAACAACGTCTTTAAGATCTTCTTTATGTATTCCCTCTTCAAGATACTTAATGACTTTGGGATCAATACCTTGTTCACGAATGAGTTCTAGTGCTTCTCGTGATTTAGAACAGCGCGGATTGTGGTAGATCGTAATTTCGCTCATTGTCCCATCGCTGCAAGCTCAATATCTGTTTTAAGTTCAAGAATCGCGTAATACAAGCGCTTCTTCTCAGAAGGATCAAGATTAAGTCCCTTGTAAAGTTTGCCTATTGTTCCATAGCTATTGCGTGCTTGGTCTAGTTTTCCATTGCGCAGATAGGTTTTTGCAATTTCAATTTGTGAGAGAATCTCGGTATGCGGATCGGAAACACCAAGCCCTGATGAATATCTTTCAAGTTCCTTCTTGACAAAATCTGCATACGCATGATCGTGAACTTCCTCTCCTTTCTTCAAAATCAGCGATTGCATACTCTCAAGCTGAGCTTCTCTTCGTGCATACTCTTCCTCACGTGCCTTGAGGTGTTCAAGTTCAGCCTCATAGAGTTCGACCTTGCCAAGAAGTTTTCTCTCTTTGTTCTCAAGGGATTTAATAGACTTAGTAAGTTCATTTTTGCGTTTTTCAAGATTTGCAACAACAGCATCTATTTCTGATGCTTTTCCTTGTTGTGCGATGCGCGATTCAAGTTCTGCTTGAAGATGATCAAGTTCTGCAAGTTTTAGTTCGTATGCTTTTTCTTGTTGTGCGAGTTCTTTTTCTCGTTTTGTGAGTTGAGCATCATATGCTTTAAGTGTGTTGAGACTTCGCGCAGCTGCTGCTGTTGCAACAGATTTGAAAATTTCTTTTGCTTTTGCGTTTTTGTGTTCTTTGAGATATGCGTATGCCTTCTCGATTAATTCTTGTGCTTCTTGAGAAAGCTCAACGGGGTGCAATTGAGTCGTTGTAAGTATGCGTTTAAGATGCTCATCAAGGTCTTGAAGTTCGTGTGCTTCTTTTGTGACTGCACTTAGCGCATCTGCTTGATGTGCAAGAGTTTCTTCAAGTTCCGATTGTAATTTTTTGAGTCTTGAAACAGACTCCTTGTAATCCTTTACCTTTGCAAGCTTTTCTTGTGTTTTAGTAAGTTTATTAAGAGCTCTTACGAGGCGAGTTTCAGTTTTGGTAAGTTCTTGAATTTTATTTCGCAGTGCCTTTTCCTGTTCTTTGATATGTGCTTTGAATTCTTTTCTCTCAAGGGTAAACGCTTTTTTAGATTCTAAAAGAGCTGCTTCTCTTTGCTTGAGTTTCATTTGTTCTCGCTCAAGCTTGTTAAGAGCTCTTACCACTTCGTCTTCTTTGCGATCAAGTAGTTTCTTGTCATGTTCTAGTCTTCGTGTTGCTTGGAGGATTTGATCCTCTTCTTTTTTGAGAAGTTCTCTGTCAAGTTCAAGCTCTTTTATTGATTGAAGGATTTCTTCTTCTTTTTCTTGTAGTTGAGTAGAGT
>RFJL01000068.1 GCA_003695435.1 Candidatus Woesearchaeota archaeon | reverse complement strand
CATAGCTTTTATCAAGAAAGTAGCGTACAGCTTTGTTTGTTGCTTCAAAAATTTTAAGACCTTTTTTTGATTGGGCGTGTTGGATTTCTGCAGATGAGAGGTAGTGAAAAAAGGCAGTTTTATTTCCTTGTTCATCTTCACGAACATTTGTTGTTACAGGTCCTTCAGGAGGGAATTTATCTTCTACGAGTGTTCCATAGTAGAAGTGAACTGTAGAACTTGTTACTCTTAATGTTCCACCCACTTCTTTTTCACGCCTGTCGGTAAATACGGTAAGGGGGTGAAGGGACTGTGGCTTTATGTTGAGACCTACTTCTTCTTCGACTTCTCTGTGAATTGCATCCTCAAGAGTTTCTTGTGGCTTTCGGATTCCTCCTACTGTTTTTATGTGGTTTGAGAGCGTTCCATCTGCTTTTTGTTCTTGTACGAAGAGAAACCTGTCTGTGTTAGGATCTTTAAGAAGAAGTCTTACTTGTTGTTCGAGGTGTAACTCTTCTCTTTCTGGTCGCAAGTTTGCTAAACCCCTTAAGTTCTGTTCTTCATATTTTTTTTGTGCTTGCATTGTTGAGATGGGTTATGAGTTATGTGTTTTGCCCTAAACCCGTTTTGTATTAAGGAAACGGCTGTGTTGTTTAGGACTGTTTGTTCTTCTTTGTGTTGTACATCGTGTGCACAGGTTAATAAATGATTGCTACAAGGATCCCTTCAACTTGTTCAAAACGCACTTTTTCAGGATCTTCTGAAGGGTTGTTATCTCCTTTAAGAATAAAGTATACTCCTTTTTCATCTTCTCCTTTATCTATCACTCTATGAATGACATATCCTCCCACGCTTTGTGATTTGTAGGAGATGACATCACCTATGCTTATATCATCAGGAGATGTAGGTTTGATTTCTATGCCGTGTGCTGTTTCATCTAGGAGAGGATCCATGGAATTAGTATTCGTAAATGTCGCCCATGATGCACCTTCTACGTCAATTGTTACTTGGTGTGCGTAGACGCCAATATCTGACTCCTTGATATGATCTGCAGGGGATAGTCGTTCTGGCGCGCTAAAACCCCTGAATCCTACGGGAAATGGGCTTTTCATATCTACATAGAAGAGTTGTGTGAGAAGAGATTGCGTTATGAGCCCCATGCTAAAGATGAGTATGAGTATGAGGGTGTTGAGATATCTCATAACGTGTGTTGTTCTCCTTTATCTATATAAATCTAGCGAAAAATACTTACTACAAAGTAGTTACATAGCAAGGTATTTATAAAGAAAGCACTCGAATGCAAACCATGAGCGATGAAATTCCTGAAGAAGAAGTTGTCACTGTTCCCGAAGAAATAGAGGTACGACCACCCACAGAGCGCAAAAACAGACCCCATCTAGGATATATGTGCTCAAAAGACTTCTTATGGGAAAGCGAAGAGAAAAAGATTGAAGAGTGATACCTTTAAGCAGAAATCCCATTCTACAACTCCCTCCCAGATAATCACTTGCAACCCCCTCCACGCTCAAAAACCAAGGAAAAGGGCTAAAAGAAGAAAAACACTAAAAGAACACCGTTTTGGATTGTTTGCTTATCTTAACCTTACTGTTTCTAGGTTTCGCGGTGCTTGTGTCTCAATTCTAAAGGTTTTGTGAATAGAACTTGCAAGATCAAGACAATTGCCACGATCACCATGGTTTACGAGCACTCTGCGAGGCCGAGGAGAACACCGCTTAATGTACTCCATCAACTCACCTCTATCCGCGTGACCCGAAATCTCAATCTTGGATACTTCCATCTTTACCTCAAGCGTTTGCGGACGACCAGATTTTTCGTAACCAAGAATGATTTCCTTTTCTCCTCTACGCACTTTTGACCCTAATGAACCCTCTCCCTGATAACAAGAAAATACCAACGTGTTACGAGGATCTTCTGCCATTGCCTTGAAATATTCAACAGAAGGCCCTCCCACCAGCATACCTGAAGTTGCAATGATAATTGCAGGCTCTTCTGATTCAATAACAGCCCTTCTTTCTTTTGCGGAACCCACCCGCTTTACGCATTCATGCAGGAACGGGTTGTTATCTTTGTGGAAAATCTCATTACGCACACGCGCATTCAAGAATTCAGGATATGCTGTATAAATTGCAGTGATGTCCCAACACATCCCATCAACATACACAGGAACAGGATCGATCTCGCCAGACTCAATAAGCTTGATAACAAAAACAATGACTTCTTGCGCTCTTCCAGAACCTAGCGTGGGAAGTAATAATTTCCCCCCACGTTTAAATGTTTTTTTAACAAGATCACCAAAGTGAGAATTCTGCTCCATAATATCTTCAGTAACAGAATCCTTTCCCCCATACGTTGATTCAATGAGCATAGACTCACAACGAGGAAACTTATTCTCGGCACCTTGCAAGAGCAACGTGTTACGATACTTAATATCTGCTGTGTAGACAAAATTATGAAGCCCATTTCCAATATTAAGGTGAACTTGACAAGATCCTAGCATGTGACCCGAGTTATAAAACGTCAAACGCACATCAGGAGTGATATCAGTTACTTCTTTCCAGTCCACAACAATACAGTGCTTTACAAATTCTTTAACATCCTCAACATCATATAACTCCTTTTTCCCCTCCATTTTTGTGATCTTAACATGATCTAACATCAAGAGTGCGGAGAGATCTCTTGTTGGAGCTGTGCAATACACAGGTCCTCGATAACCAAATTTATACAAGTAAGGAATTAGTGCAGAGTGATCTGAATGTGCATGAGACAAAATTACTGCGTCGAGTTCATCAATGCGAAAATCAGGAGCTTCAAGATAGGGAAAAGGCTCATCCTCACTTGCAACGTTAATACCGCAGTCAAGCAAGATACGAGATTCTGGTGTTTGAAGTAACAGACAAGATCTTCCTACCTGCCTTCCTCCCCCTAAAAAAGTAAGGCGAACCCATTCATCTTTTTTCCCTCTAATCCACCCATCGTAGATGCGATGACCTACCTTGTTGAGAAATTTACGACGATAATCAGAATGTTCATATAAAACGCTACGAATATTCTCAATCAATTGGGATCTAATAGGAGGTGTGCGTTTGAGCTCCGCAACCCAAAACGTTTTCTGTTTGATTTCTTTAAGCGTTGCTCCATTCTTGCCAATAGCACTTCCAGGTTTTTCCGCATGAATGATGACTTGGGAGCGTTGATCATCAAAAATAATGTCAGTAACACCTGCTTCTTCGGGAATCGTTTCCATAATTACCTTCTTAGTGTATTCTTTATCCTTGCACAATTCGGGATCAGGTCGTATCTCAATACGTTTTTTGAATTCAGAAACAAGTTCTCTAATAAGAGGCATGCTATCAAAAATTAACTCTTCATCCTTTGTGTACAGCACAATATTCGCAGCTTCAAAGCCCGCATCAGTAATTGCACCTTCGGGCAATTTTTTGAGTATCTCCTTTAAAATCAAGTTTTCAGCCATGATAAGAACACCTTTAAAAGAATTAAACAAGCGATGTTTCTGCTATCTTTGTTGATATTTTCTCCACACCGTTTTTAGTAATTTTCCATAAGTCAACCCCGTTTCCTGAAGCTGAATCTCGTGCAAGTGCTGCCGTGATTGCTTTAAGAGCAAGATCCGCTCCTTCATCTACACTCATACCTGGTTTGTAGAGCGTTTCAAGCACTCCAAACGCAAATACAGATCCAGAACCTGATGCAATAAAATCTTCTACTTCTGCGATAGACCCATCAGGGAAAATATCGTAGAGTTCGAGTCCTTTTGCGTCAACGCCTCCAAAGAGGAAGTGGGAAATTCCAGGAATCATCGACATTTTACGAATGTTCTGGTACACCATTCCTGCAAGGAGTGTTGCTGCGGATTTTACTGAGCTGGGCTTTCCTTCTCTTATCTCTTTGAGGCGAAGCTCAGCTCTGATGAGCTTAATAAGAAGTTGGATATCTGCAACAGAACCCGCAATTGTAACTGCCATTTTATCAGTTACTTCGTGGATTTTCTGTGCTTTTTTCTGTGCTATGAGATTTCCCGCAGTTGCTCTTTTATCAGCTGCAAGGACGATACCATCTTTACAGACAATACCTACAGTAGTTGTTCCTGTTTTGAGCTGTTCCATGTGAATATACCAGAATAGGTGGTTGATAATCGTAATCGGAGAGGTGATTTATAAAGGTTTTGTTCATGAGCAATCTGACAGCACAAGAAAAGTAGCACACAAGGTAACCAAGAACACACCAGGAAGAACACAAAAAAGAGAAAAAAGAAAGAAAAGGCAAAAAAGAAAGGGTGAAAAAAATTTATCGCTTGATGATCCATGCAAGCAAGAGCAGTGCCACAAGCGCTGAAATCACCAATACCACGGTTGAATTTTCAGAGATCCAGCTCTTTTCAGGAGTTGATGCAAAAACTCCGCTTGACGTTGGAACTTCATTATATTCAACAATGATTGGTTGTGGTTGAACTACTTGTTGTGGTTGAGCATTCTGCACCGGTTGTTGCACTTGTGTTGTCGTTTGTGTACTTGCTTGTTGCTGTGAAGATTGCTCAGAAGTATCATCAGAGGAATCCTCAACACCACTATCGCACGCTTCAACACGAAGTGTAGCTGTCCTTGAGAGAACCTCGTCCCCATCATCATATTCCACGTCAAGTTTAATAGGATATGAGCCGGGTTTCACACCTGAAGCAGAAATCGTGAGGGTATCCTTAAACTCAACATCATCACTCTCACCACCTGCATCAACGTCTTCTTCAACAAAGTAGTTAAGGTTCAGCGCATCGCTTACTGCACGGAAAACAGTATCATCCTCATCCTCACGTCCAATATTAATAACGCTAAATCTTAACTCAGCAGTCTCATCACACGAAATTGTCGTAGGAAAGAGTTCAAATCGACCCCAGATAAGTTGATGGCGTTCTTTGTCAACTCTTGCAGTGTATGTTTTATTAATTCTATGGATTGTGCCATTTTCATCTTCTGCTTCAAATTCAATGAGCACATCAAAATTGCCATCCTCTACTTTAAGAGGAATATCAAACTCAAGAGTTGCACTTTCTTTTTTTCCTGGCTTAATATCATCAAAGTCTGCGTCTTCTTCAAGATCATCGCCATCGTCAATGTCAAAAATAGTGATGACAACTTCTCCGTTTTGCATTTCTAGATCTTGTCCTGGAATGTCTTTATCGTAGAGGTTTTTCACGTCAATTTCAAACTCCACTTTTGATCCTGGAAAGATATCAAATTTAGAGTCGCCCTCGTCGGCTTTGTCATCCTTGCCGTTGATATCGTCCGTTACCTTGATGTCTATACTTGAGAATTCAAGATACTGGACATTTTCATTAGTTGTGTTTGTCTCATTGGCAGCAGCCACTGCTGCAAGACAAAGAACAAAAACACTTATCCAAAGTAATACCTTATTCATTGCAGTTCCCCCTAATAAATAGTCATTATGAGTTAATGATTACAACACATCACGTTGTTTAAATACCTATTGTTGTCACGAAATTGTGACGTGACACTCTCGAAGAAGTAAGAAGAAAGAATCTTCCTTTCTAATAACTTTTGCTGAAATAAAAGTTTGCGGTGGCTGCTTCTTTGCAAGCAAAGCACGTTTCATGTTTAGGTTCAGGATCATCAAGTGGTTGGCAACGCGAAGAAGCCCCTGTTTCCTCTTTTACTTTCTCTTCGCACTCTTCCCTTCCACAAAAACTCACTTGAACACGTTTACGCGCTTCAATCATTTTTTTGAACTCCTCATAGGAATTCGTACTAACCGTTAAACGTTCTTGTAATTCCAGCGCTTTATCGTAAAGATCATTATGCATAGCTTCTAGGAGTTCTTCAACCACTTGAGCAACATCCTTAATTTCAACTATTTGTTTTTCTCCAGTGTCCCTGCGAACAACAACGCAAGAGTCAGAGTCAAGGTCTTTTGGACCTATTTCTATGCGAAGAGGAACCCCTTTTAATTCCCATTCTGAGAACTTGAACCCCGGAGAGTGCTCTTCACGATCATCGATGTAGGGGTTGAACTGTTTTAACTTATCAGCAAGTAGTTCTGCTGTTTCAATAACAGCATCACGAGAATCTTCAAAGAGGATAGGAACAATCACTACTTTGTTTTTTGCAACTTTTGGAGGAAGAACAAGACCTTTGTCATCAGAGTGTAGCATTACTGTTGCACCAATGAGCCGTGTTGAGAACCCCCAGCTATTCTGCCAAGGAAGAACACCATTGTTTCCTTCCCTATCTTGAAAGGAAATGCCAAATGCCTTTGCAAATCCCTGTCCTAGGTTATGTGATGTTCCGCATTGTAATGCTTTTCCATCAGGCATAAACGCCTCGATGGTAAGAGTGTAAACTGCACCTGCAAATTTTTCACGATCCGATTTTCGCCCAATTGTTGTAGGTAATGCTAACACATCCTTGCAGAGCTTCTGATACTCTTTGATCATCATCTCCGTTTCAATATCACACTCTTCAAGAGTTTCATAGACATTATGACCTTCTTGCCAGAGGAATTCGCGCGAGCGCAAAAACAATTTTGTTTGCTCAGTTTCCCAGCGCACAACATTAGCCCATTGATTAATTCGTAGGGGTAAGTCTCTCCAAGAACGAATCCATTTGGCGTAAGAATCATACATGATGGTTTCAGACGTTGGTCTTAGTGCAAGACGCTCACCAGAATCTTCATCT
>RFJL01000067.1 GCA_003695435.1 Candidatus Woesearchaeota archaeon | reverse complement strand
TAAGGAGATAGGTCCTCGATCTCTTGAAGATAGCCTTCAAGCTCATCTAAGTGAACCGCGTGATGAAACAAAAAACTTGTTCCTGCTTCACCTTCATCATGCATCATGCTATGCAGATCCTCTGTTTCCTACTTTTAGGTATTTCGACCGACAATTTCTGCATACAACTCCGCACACCCTTGATGTGCTGGTGGCGAGAAATCGGCACGTACAGATCATGGAATGTCTGATCATGGCTGAAAAAGCTGGTGCGCCACGGTTGTATGAGTGGGCAGATCACATACACAAAACCTATTTAAGGCGGTTTAATTCTCTGCCAGATTCCCCTGAGGTTCATTTTGCACGTTTTAGCGCAGCGTATGTTCTGGGAAACCGAAATCAGGCGTCTCGAGAGCTCAAAGCACTTTCTTCATCCCCTCTTTTTCCTAAACTGGTAAGAATCTTTAATAAGAAACGGTAAAAGCCCGTAGAGGCTTTGTTTTGGAGGCATCTTAAATGGCAGCAAGATGCAGTATAAAACATCATCTCCACGGGCAAAATAGCGAAATCTTAGCCACTCCTTAAAAAATTTCTTGTGATAGAGTGGGATGATGTAAGAAGAATGTTCATTTATAAATGAACATCATTTACAAAGCGGAAGGGATGCGTTCTCATAGTTCGTTCTCGTATTGGTGACAACACCAGCTTTAAATAAACCCCTGCAATACTGTTTTCTATCCTGTTTGTTTGCTGGGAAACAAGGGGTTTACCAAAAACAGTGGGGAGCTTTTCTCCCCGCTCATTTTATTTCTATGAGTGTGTTTAAGTGTGTGCCACATCTTCCAAAGGGGTAAGCAAAGAGAATGATTCTTAAATAGGTGTCGTTCGCAAATTTGCAATGATTATACGGGAGTTACTTGAAAAAGCAGAAGATGTCTCTTGTAATTATGTCGCATTAAGAATGCACAGCTATACAAGTGCATCATCTAAAAACGTTGAAGATGTTGTTCATTATCGCAACCCCTTAACCGAAATGTATGCGACACCTAAAGGACTTACTTGCGCAGGATGTTTATCCTTCACGCATCATATTCCAAGCAAATGGACAACCCTGCGCATCAAGGGAGCTGATTTTGCGGATGATGAAACAACGTTTTCATCTCTTGAAAAATTTGTGAAACAACTCCCTCAAGGAGATATGCTCCAATGCACGTTTCACATAGAAACAGGTCATTCACAAGTTTCTTGTGATCTTTATAGCAGACCGGTTCCAGAATATGACTTTCTCACCATTAGGGAAAAGGGGAGCAGAGTGATCGACGCTTTTTTTGAAGAACTCTTCGGAGCAGCATTTCAAGAGAGAAGAGTTCTAAGAGAACATCTTAGATCTGTAAATAGCAGGTTTTTTGAATCAGAGTTTTTACTCCCTGCATATTCAAGAAGAGCGGAGGATCTACTCATGCCGTTGATTTCTTCAAGGGAACTATTCTCAGCGCATTTCTTTATTCAAGCAGAAAATAACTTCTATGTTTACTGGTGTTCATCATCACAAGATGAGCTGGGTCGAGGAGGTTTTTCAATTGATGCGTATTGTTTACGTCCAGAAGACGAAGCGCTTTTTGATTGGATATTTAAAACCTATATGAAAAGAACTGCTATTGGTTTGAATGACCTTCAAGAATTCTTAGAATTTGAATGATCCTTCTCTAAGAACTTCTTCCTCAAATGCTCTTAGCTACAAAATAGGTGGTGAGCTTTTCAATTGCTTGCCAGCTTTTTTGCAGTTTCACGTTAGCAAGTTCAACAAGATATGAAAGGTACTCTTCTTCTACGAGAATGGTTTGATCAAAAACAGGCACTGAGAGGTGTTGTAAACAGATGAGTTCAACCACGGTGTGATCTGGTTGTATTGATGTGATGCCGAATCGACCAAAACCACACTGCCTTGCTGCTGAATTGATAAAGCAGATTGCTTGTTCGGGGGTGGGCAGTGCAAGATGCAAAATGGCAGACTCTTGTTTAAACTCCACTCGAGGAAGGTCTTTTCCTTGCAGGGAGTACTCTTTGAGTGCGCTAAGAACATCGGAGGGTTTTGCCAAGTCGTGGGTTGTGTAAATCCAGGTTGATAATTTTTTATTGGTTTGAGTGGTGAGTGTAATTCTGCCCGAACAAGAAGAGAGGGTTACAAATCCAGGTAATGCATTAATGCAATTGCAGAGGGGTTTGATTTTTTCATCTATGCTTTTTTTTGCAGATTTATCTGGTCGTTGCAAAACGTGTTTTTTGAATTCTTCAAATGAACTGTGCATAACATCTCTTTATGAGCAGTATTATTTAAAGAATATCTTCGTCTTTCAAGAGCTGCTCGCCTGCAAAGCAGGTGGCGATTAGTACTCATAGCGAAGACAGATCTTCTTTGTCCTGCTCATATGTTCAATCCACTGAGTAACGGGGTTTTCATGTTGTGCAAAAACAAGTGGAGTTTGAACTCGCACTTCGGCCATCAAAGGATTTTCTTGAGGTATCTCCATGCGTGCATTGCAAGAAAAGAGGTAAATGTGATCAAAGAGGTCAAAAAAGTACTCTCGTAGTTCTTTATCCTCTTCGCGTGGAGGGTTAAAGTGTAACTCTGCGAAAAGGACAGGTATCTCTCGTACAATGCCTTGCTCGAAGATCAAGCGCTCCAAATTAATTTTGTGATCTTTTCTCTTCAAATCTCTGTGAATGTGTTTGTCCAGTCGGAACGTGTTTAGCGCAGTGGGTGTGAATAAAAGGCCGTTAAAAGGGATGTGAGAGAGCCCTTGAAAGCTTGCGGGAGCATTGTCAATGTCTTCAAGTCCATACGTTTGTAAAATGGAGGGGTAATCACTCATAAATCCTGAAAATCCCGGAACCAAGAAAGAGGGTGTACAATCTTCAAGTGTTTCTTTAACAACGTATAAGGGGAGTTGAATTCGCTCAGACATACAAAATACTTAATACTGTAGGTATAAAAACCTGAGTGAGAAAGAGTATGATACCAGTAGGTTTAATCAGTGAAGATTCTGTGTTTTTCAAGACCTTCTAATTCGTTAAGAATCCTTTTCTTGATAACTGCTTTGGGGTCTGGCATGAGTTTTACTCGTTTTTTAATATCTTCAAAGCTTTCAAATTCTTTTTCTTCACGTGCCTCAAGAATTGCGTGCATGTGTTTTTTACCAAGACCTGGAAGGAGTTCAAGCTGGTGCATTCGAAGGCTCATTGGTTGAGCGTTGTTGAAAAACGCAACGAATCTCTCTTCGTTCTCATCAATGAGTTCATCAAGAACGTATTCAAGATTTGTTTTCGCAGTGGATGTTAATTTATCATAAGTTAATTTTCCAAGAATGTGGTGGATTTCATCACGTTTTCCATCACCAATGTAGACTTCTTGTCCAATGTTGAGGAATACGTCTTTTTTAGGTACGAGTTCGAGAAGGGTGAAGCGTGTTTTCCCAAGAGCTTGAGCTATCGCGGTCTTTCTATGTGAAGGACGTGTATCTGTTGAGTATCCGTTTGGAAGGAACTCGAGTACAATAGCCGTTTCTTCTTTTTGCTTCATTGGAGTGTGAATGATTAAACATATTCAGCAACCGCCTGTGCAATTTTTTCTTGGTTTTCCTTCGTTACTGATACAGTGTATCCTTGAAGGACTGCTTGCACCTCTTTGCCAGTTACTGGCAGCGTATTGATGATTTTGATGATGTGCTTATCTTGAAGCCTGGGAATGTCTAGAGCCTTGATCTTCTCAAAGAGCTCGTTTGCTTTATCCAGAGGAAGTACATCACAGTCATTGAGGTATTCCATGGTTTTACCACCGCGAAAACTCAACTCGCCATCTCTTTTTTGAATAGTCTCAAGAGTTGCTTTGAGTTCTGCAAGGTGGATAGGTGTAGCTTCAATAATTGTTGGTTTGCTCATAGTGCTTTAAGGTGAACCGGGTGAACGATGAATTGTTTTGTTTTGTTGTGATCTTTGACAGCGACATAGTAGCATCTACCTTGTCTTTTTTGTACAACTCCCACCTTTCCATGTACTCTTCGGTGGTACATGCCACTGTGGACTGATGGCTCGGAAAGGAGCTTCACTTTTTGCCCTTCTTCAAAGGTTTGAAAGTAGCGTGTAAGTGAGAGTTTTCCTTTCTGCCTGTGACCCTTTTTGAATTTGTAACGGGTCTTACGTCTGTTTCCGCCAACTCTTGTTACCATAGGTACAATTCACACCTCGTGTAGTTTATAAATATTGTGGTTTGGGGTTTAAGGGAGATTTTGCAGTTAGAAGCAGTGTATTGTTCTTTTTGGAGTGATTCTTTTTTGAGTATTTTTGCTTGGTTTTGTTTTTGTGGTTTTGTTTTTGTGGTTTTGTTCCTGCATTCTTGTGGTTTATTCTTCTTCTTGTTTTGTTTTTCTTTGGGTTTGCGGGTGTGTTTGTGGGTGCGAGAGGGTTGGTAAGTTCAGCATAGTTTTCTCAGGAATTTTTAACGAAGCACTTTTCTTTCTTTCAGATTCAACATTTACACTCCTTGTTAATGGCGACACAACATTTATATACATCTCTGACTGCATTTCAAAGTAGTTGCAAAGGGGTATTTCACAATGCGAAAACTATTCATGAAAATTAAGGATTCTATATCCGGCAATGACTACGTTGACATTCCGGAGAGTGAGCGCGCGGAATACATTGAAGTGAGCTCCGAACCACAGAAGAAATCTTCTAAGATCAACATCAGACCATTTATTCTGGAAACTTTTGAAGATGTCAAGCCGATCCTTGACGCGCTACGCGAAGGATACACTATATCACTTATTAACATCCGGCCTCTTAAGGATAAAGACCTAGTTGAACTTAAAAGAGCAATTAACAAACTTAAAAAGACTTGTGAAGCAATTGATGGAGACATTGCAGGTTTCGGAGAAGACTGGATTGCCGTAACACCTAGTTTTGCATCCATTCACAGACCTCAACCGCCTGCACCTCAACAAGGCCAACAAAGGTCATCTTACGGCTCGAATCACAACTTCGAGACGTATTAACTCTTTTCAATTCGTTCTCTTTCTTTTTCTCTTTCTCTTTTTTGTGTCTGATTAGGGTGTTCTCTTAGGGTTCTTTAATTCCTTTAGCATTGTTCAACTCTTTTTTTGGTTCCTTTTCAAACATTTTTTAAAACTATTTGTCTTCTCTTCTGTCTATGGTAGATAAACCACCTGAAGTAATCCATGGCGAGACCTGTCCTTTTTGTAACACGCCTAATCTCACCTTGATGGAAAACGAATCTGACATTCCTTACTTTGGAAAAGTCTACTTGTTCTCCATGACGTGTAGCAATTGCAAATATCACAAGGCAGATGTGGAGGTACAAGAAAACAAAGGGCCTGTGAAATGGGAAATTGATGTTTCTGGAGAAGATGAGCTTAACATTAGAGTTGTTAAATCTGCGTCTGCAACCGTTAAAATTCCACGCATCATCACTATTGAAGCAGGTGAAGCGTCAAACGGTTATGTTACTAACATAGAGGGTCTTCTCAACCGCATAAAAAAACAAATTGAATTTGCAATGGAAGATACTGATGATCCTGCAGCGAAGAAAAAAGCAAAAAAACACCTTCGCAAAATCCAAGATGCGATGTGGGGTCATGACACACTCACGATCCAGATAGAAGATAAGACGGGAAACTCTGCAATAATTTCTGATAAGGCGAAGAAAAAGTAAGGTGCGAATAACTGCCTAACTGTTTAGGCTGTAAGAAAGCCACTAAAAAATTGAAGTACAAATAGTTTTTTCTCTTTATTTCACGTTTTTCTTCTTTTTTTAATTCCTTCTGACTTTGCAATGCGTGTTTTTGAAGAAGTGTTTATGTGCATTATGTGTGTATTATTTCCAGTCTGCAAAAAAACCGCTACCACCAAAGTCAAGAAGTGTTTGCATAGCATCTATGCAGGTGTCAAGATCAAATTGCTTTGGAGGTTGCATCACACCTATAATACCTTCAAGTTGAACTGTTTTTTCAAGCGAGGGGATGGCTCTTCCTCGCGCAATAAAATTGATTTTATGTTTACAATAGCGTTGTAAAACTTGTTGTTGCTGGAATGGAAGGAGATCAAGAGCTACAAGGGGAGAATACTTCTGGTTTAGTGTTGGGAGATCTTTCAAGGTGTAGTTGTTCTCAATACTTGGGGGGAGGGGAGATCTGTATTCAAGCGTGCCTGCTAGGTGCACCCACGTATATTTTTTAAGAGCGTTCACAGTGTGTTCTAGTTCTTGTTCATTTGCGCGGATAATCAAGTGCATAACCTGTGCCTTTTGTGATGTGTTTATGAATGTTCTTGCTCCAAAGTATGAAAAAAAAGTGTGCGGTCATATTCTCAACATCTCCTTAACTGGTATCTATTTAGCAGGGTATTTTTGAAATCATCTTTGAATTCTGCTTTCTGAAGTATTCATGCGGTACACAGTTTCTCAGGCTTAAACGAAGGTACATTGGCGCAAGGTGGCTTGACCGATTGGTGCAACCATACGCTTAAAAACAGCTAACGTTGTGATGAAGTTCATGCAAGAAATCATTGGTCACTACGCACAAATCCTCAGAGAAGAAACAGACATGTTCTTAAAAAACATGCAACGCGAAGCTCTTACAGCAGGCACGTTCACACAAGAGGTTTACGAACTTCTCAAAGACTATGTTAGTCGCGGGAAATTTCTTAGAGGTTCTCTTCTTCTCTTCGCCCAAGAGTGCTACGCTCCAAAATATGATGTTCAAGCAGTTCAGGCAGCAATTGCTCTTGAACTTATTCACGCAGCACTGCTCATCCAAGACGATATCATGGACAGGAGTGTTTTACGACGAGGTTGTCTTGCACTACATAAAAGCTTTGAGAGTAGGGGGGAGGTCGAACAATTCCAAGAGGTGAAAAAGACAGGGGAATCACTTGCTTTGTGCGCAGCAGATGCCCTTATTTTTGTAGCTCTACGCCTCATCAAACACGGCGAGCTTATGGACTTGTTTTCAAAAGAGTTGCACAGAACTGCACTTGGACAAATGGCAGATATTATGGGATCTGCAAGCAGAAAAACATTTTCCAAGGATAAAATTCTCAAAATTTACCAATACAAAACTGCACGTTACACCTTTTCACTCCCTCTTGCAGCAGGGGTAATTCTTGCAGGGAGAAATCCTGCGCAGCTTGAAAAGATCGGTGAAGAGATGGGACTGTTGTACAACTTGCGTGATGACTATCTTGATTTCACTTCAACAAGTGGCAAAGACCAAGGCTCAGATTTCAAAGAAAACAAGCAAACAATGTACCGCTTGTTACTCTGTGAAAAAACAAGTGAGGAACCAAAGGATTTTGAGCACTACAAAGAACTTCTTGAAAAACACGGCGTTTTCAAGGAAGTAGATCAATTAATGCTCACGTATCATGAAAACATTCTCAAACAAATCGCCCAATTAGATATACTAAAAAAGGAAGAACTTGCACTCTTAGCAACCAATCTTCTCACACGAAAGAAGTAGTCTTATCACAGTAAAGGTTTCTTAAAAAAAGAAGGTACTAAGAGATAAGTAATTATTCTTGTTTCAAATCACTCTTCTTACTATTTTTAAGTGCTGGAAGTGGTCCTTGATAGAGCAAGGCATTTTTACATGCTTGATGTAATTGTCTAAGTGGTGCAAGGGTGTTATGTCCTGGAGCGTAAATAGCAAGAGGTTCTTGTGCAACCATCATGCCTTCAACAGCACTTGATTCCTTGCCAACATAGGCGTAAGGAAGCTCAAGTGCATGATACAGTTCAAGCAGATCTTCATCTCCTAGAAAGTCAAGCGCATAAACTCTTGAACCCTTTTGCTCCCAAAAACTAGTTCTACTCTTTTTCATAAGTTCTAAAACAGTATTCCAATTCGTCTTTGGAACAATACGCAACGTAAATGTAGGATCAACATTGGGAAGAGGGTTAAGAAAACCTCCTGGAATCTCGTGCAGATTCAAGGAATACTCGCTAAGTCGTAGATTTTTATTCTGATATACCTTGGTTATAACTTGTGCTACCTGAGGGGAAAGTTCTTTCTCATCATTCATATTATTGAGGATACCATTAACAAGGATCGTAATTGACATGTAAGAGACAAAAAAAGAACAACTATAAAAAAGATGTCTTTTGCATGTGCCAGGATTTGTGCTTGCACTTCGTTCGCAGGTAGATGGGAGTCTTCTTCTCGTCTGCGTTCTTCAATCTTCTTTTTTATTCGCAGCTCTTCTTATTTTTTTCTTTTTTTTCTTACTGAGGAATATTTTTTACTTTTCCAAAAGGGTATACGGTATCACCAACCACGAATACTTCAAAGGAATCTAGATTTTTTGGAAGAAACGGCGAGAGCCTTTTTGCAGAGGTGATATCAGATCCTTGATGCGCAGAGTAGAATGCGGGAAGTACGATGAGTTGTTTTCCCTCATAATTTCCCACGAGGAAGCATTTGTATTTCTCAGTGCGCACACCTTCGCGAAGAGTGATTGCAGGATGCTCATGTCCGATGATCACCACCTTGCACTCATCAGGAAGAGGTATTTTTTTATCTCCATGACACACGAAAACATCATCAAATTGGTATGTATCAACAAAGGTTATCTTAAATTTTCTTATTATCGGATTTAAAAGGGTATCATGGTTACCCTTAATTACAATAATGTCATCACAATGTTCTTTGCAAAGTTCAAGGAACTGAGTGACGTGGCGCCACTCCTGGTTTGAAATGCGAGAAAATTCATCTTTAAGATCTCCATTGATAATGATGCGTTTAAAATGGTCGTTGCGTAGTACTTCTTGAAGCTGAGCGATAATATCCTCAAATTGAAAAAGAGGTAGTTGTACTCTTTGAAGGCTTTTCTCATAACCCAGATGAACATCACAAAGTATGAGTGTCTCGTCAATCTTAAGAGCACAAGATCTGAACTGTAACGCGTGCACGCTCATATCACCATTTGCACACCTTTAAACTTGAAAGGTGGCTTAATATCTCCTGTTTGTTTGCAAAATTCTCGCAAAGCATGTCTGTGTTGAGATACCGTGATCGACACAGGAAGGAAACCTGCTATTTGAACATAATTGTCTCCTATGCTTTTAGCATTGTAGAGCATGGCATGTTTGTTGGCAACACTGTATGGTGTGGCTGATGGGTGCGTTCTGTTGTCTTTGTGCCAGGCAGTTCTGCTGATCACAAGCGGAATTTCTTCTGAAGAGCCCATTCCTCTCTTGAATTGTAAGGGGTCCATCACCTGATGAACTGCAACATAGAGCTCGTTCTCAACAGGTTCAAGACAAATCTCCTCAAGACAGACCACGCCTCGAACAAAGCGTTCAGAGTCTTTATCTAGTGTCCCAAAGGGGAAAAAGAACTCGTTATAGCAGTTTTTGGGATGCCGCCCTTTTGGAAGCTGTACTTCATTATTCGGGAGGTCGTAAAGATGCGGTGGATTTCCGTAGTGGAGGAAGTGTCCTTTCTTTCCAGTCCCTTCATTTGCTTGAAATGCAATGATTTTCATCTCGCCCACATCAAGACCACGTACGAGGACACGAACACTACAACTCCCCGTGTATCTTCGGGGTTCTTCCTCGGAGTATGTAAACGGCGTGAAGTCTTTAAAGTCTAGGAGCTGTTCTCCAACAACTTCCCTGAATACATCAAACATACTCAGCACTTCTTTGTCTATGCGTTCTGGGAGATTCATGAAGTGAAGAAGAGGGATCGTACTTTATTAATTTAGCTACTTTATTACTTCAGCGGGTTTATTGTAGGCCACTCTCATTCAAATAAGTACCTAAAAGTTACTCAAATAATCTTCTGAGCACATCCATGGTGTAAATAATAATTGCTTGTGCTTGTGCTTTGCTTGGTGAGAATGCCTCTTGTTTTTTGTGAACACAGAAAATACGCGTCATGTTGATAAGGTGAATTTGATTCATAAGTCCTGGATCAAAGAAAATTTCTTTTTCACGCATTTTTGCAAGAAGTGTTCCTAAACCAATACCGGGACTCTTTTCAAGAATGTCGTGGTTGGTCTCTTCATAATACTTTCTGTGAAGTGCAACTTCTAGTATGCGACCACAAAGAATTACGCAGGAGCGATAACACTTCGCATTAAATGTTCTTTGTAATTCTTCAATATCTGCAGAGATTTCTGAGCGAATCTCCAAAGGAATGTTATTAAGAGGGGCGTTGATAGTGGTGGTGGTTTGAGAAGTTTTAAGTTCGCTTGTGTGTTCAGCTATGGCATCAATAATTTTTTTACACTCCGAAGGATTTGTTTTTTCACGCTCAAGCTTACTAAGAAGCGTTCGTATCTGCAAGAGCGATTCTTCATTTTCAGGACTGTTGTGACGTTCTTCCACTTCTGAAAAATGTTTACGAAGAAGTTTTATGCGCGGATCTATTTGTCGTACAACGCTACTTATTTTTTGCGCGGAGTAGCTAAGATCGTTTGAGAGTTGAGGATTTTTAAGATCAATATTCTCTTTTTCAATAACTGTATACGCGTTGTGAAGGGCTTGCAGGCTACTAAGAAATTTTCTGGAGAGCATCAAGCATGAGAAGAGTTTGGGAGTATAAAAGTATTCTGTATGTACTTATGCGCGTAAGTTCCAACCCTTCTTTGTAAGATTAATACAAAGCAGAATAGAGAGAAAAGCGAGGATGATAATTAAAGCACTTGAAAAGAGAATGTTCACATCACTAACCCCTAAGAAACCATATCTAAAACCATTTACCATGTACAAAATAGGGTTAATTTTGCTAAGTGATTGGAAGAGTGGTGGTAGGAGGTCAATAGAGTAGAACACACCTCCAACATAGATAAGGGGGGTTATGAGAAATGTTGAGAACATCCCCATTTGATCAAAATTCTTAGCCCACAAGGCAGTGATGTACCCAAGTGAGCTGAAGAGAATGCTGATAATAAATGCAAAAGAGATACTAACAAGGGGGTTTACTACGGGTATGTTTGCAAAGATTGCTGAGACGAGTGTGATGCCAAGGCCCACGATGAGTCCGCGTGCAACTCCTCCTGAGATGTATCCTAAGACCATTTCAAGGTAACTCATAGGACTTACCAGTATTTCTTGTATGTTTCCTTGGAATTTGGAGAGGAAAAGAGAGGAAACAACAGACATATATGAGCTGGTAATAACGCCCATCATGATAAGACCTGGAAGTATGAATTGAAGATAACTAAAACCGCCCATTTCGCCGATACGTGAACCTACTGAAAATCCAAAAATAAGGATGTACAGTGTTGCTGTGAGCATAGGTGGAAGAATGGTTTGCTTGTAGAGACGAAGAGATCTGTGGACCTCACGTCTTATAAGTGTAAAAAGAGCAATCCAATTCATTTTCATCTTGTAAGCTCCAAGAAGACGTCTTCTAATTTCTTCTCTTTTGTTTCGAGGTGTTGCACTGGCAGTGTAGAGAGGTCTTTGAGCAGTTCACGGTAATTCGTTTCATGAATAGTAAAGATTAATGTTTTGTCTTTCATTGTTGGGTTGTATTTTTCAAATTTCTTAGGCAGTTTGATTTTTCTTTCAAGTGTGATATGGATTTCTTCTCCTTTAAGCCTATTAAGAAGATTTTTTGTCGTGTCAAGAGCCACAATTTTTCCATGGTTCATGATTGCTACTCTTTTACAAAGTTGCTGCGCTTCCTCAATGTAGTGGGTGGTGAGAAGAATGGTAACGCCTTTCTTATTGATTTCTTGAATAAACTCCCAAAGTTCGTGCCTAAGTTCTACATCAACTCCTGCTGTTGGCTCATCAAGGATAAGCAAACGTGGTTTGTGCATGAGTGCGCGAGCAATAATGGCTCTACGTTTCATACCTCCTGAGAGCATGCGTAGTTGAGCATGTCTTTTTTCATAAATGCCCAGTTGTTTCATGAGTTTTTCAGCTCTTTTTTTTGCTTCTTTACGAGGGATGTTAAAAAATCCTGCTTGGAACACAAGCATGTCTTCAAGTTTAATGAACTGATCAAAATTAAATTCTTGAGGAACAAGTCCAATAAGTGCTCGCACTTCTTGATAGTCTTTGAGAAGATCTTTTCCAAAAACTTTTACTGTCCCTGAACCAATGTTAGCAAGACCGCAAAGAATGTTTATCGTGGTCGTTTTTCCTGCGCCATTGGGGCCAAGAAGTGCAAAGAACTCTCCTTTCTCTATGGAAAAACTAATGCCTTTGACTGCCTTGAAAGATCCATAGGATTTCTCAAGAGCTGAAATAGAAAGAGCTTCCATTAGTCAAAGGGAGTCTCTTCTGCCTCGTCAGGAAATACGTCAGAGTAGTCTTCCTCTGTTTCGGTTTCTTCTTCATCTGCGTATTCCCAGTCAGGATTCCAATAATTCTCCTCGTCGATGCTGTCATCTGATTCTTCTTCATCTTCCTCATCGACGTCTGATTCTTCTTCACTTTCTTCGTAGAGCGAATCAAGTTTTTTTGCGTATTCGTCTTCAGAGATCACGTTTTTCTCAATGAGTAGTTCGATGAGGGCATCAATTTTGTCGTTTACAACATAAAGAAGTTCTTCTTGGGAGATTTCTTGTTCGGCCATGTGCATAAACACCTTCTTTGTTTTTGGAGGGGGTGTTTTGAGGGTATTTATAAGGATTTGCAACAAAAAAGAATAAAAATAGGCTCTTAGTAGCCTAAAACGTATACTTGTTAGGTTCGTTGTAGTATTTGTTACGCTCCCCTGTTTTTTTTGTTTCGTGCTTTTTGGATAAATATTTTTAAACCCTGTTTCTTCTTATATTTTTCATGAAAGCAAAGAATTTCACACTCAAAGATAAAGATGGAAAAGAGCACGCGCTTAATGATAT
>RFJL01000066.1 GCA_003695435.1 Candidatus Woesearchaeota archaeon | reverse complement strand
TCGCCTTTGTTTAGCGCATCAAAGATCAACTCCCATTGTTCATCAGAAACCGTGATTTCCAGGTTGTGTTTTTTCCCTATGGTTTTAGGAAGAGAAATCATGCTTTCTGCCATAAACGCTGTTTTTACCGAGGTGAATCGTTTTGCAAAGCTCTCAAAAAGATCGGCGTAGTTATGCCTGCACAAATCGCGTGCAAGATCTTCAGAAAGACCATATTCTTCTTTGAAACGCTCAATGCGCTGAGTAATAAGTTCGGGAAGAATAATATGAGAAGGGTCAATACGAACGGGCAGGGCATCTGTTTCAGGATAGAGCCTAGCTGCTCCCGGCATAGGCCTCATGTACGAGGTAGTACCGTCATCGTTTGCTTTGCGTACTTCTTTTGGAACGCCACGCCCCAACATTTTTACACGTTCAAGAACTGCTTTAAGAGCGGTATCAACCCTCCACTCTTCGTCAGCGATAAGGCAAAAACCATCTCCAAGATGCTCTTTTAATGCATCAAACTCCTCTTGGGTAATGCCGTATTTGGGTAATTCATCTGAATGGAATAGGCCTTTAACACCACCTGCAACTTTTGCATAGTCCGAGAGTTCAGTTCCTATACGTCTTCCTGGTTGCACTTCTCGACCAAAGAACCCTTTGAGAAAGGGTAGTTTTAGTGCTTTTACCTTTCCTTTTTTTTCAAGGCAACTCTGAACTACTTTTGATTCTGATTTTTCAAGTACGTGTGTTACGTCATAGAGTGTTTCATCAACATCAAAAGATCCCAACTCTTTTCGCACACGTAACAGCTCCATTTGACGTTTCGCTTCGTATTCCACAAGAGTGGGGATGAGCTTAAGATCTTGGGCGCCCTTAATTTCAATACGGTTACCTCCTGCAATGGAAACATTTACATCTTGACGAATTGTTCCCAATCCTCTTTTAGCTTTTCCCGTTGATCGCAACACCATTCCTATGTGTGCTGCTGCCTCTTTTGCTTGTTGAGGTGTTTTAATATCAGGCCCTGTACCGATTTCAATGAGAGGAATTCCTAAACGAGAAAGATTATACACATCTTTTGATGTTCCTCGCTCAACAATTTTACAACTATCTTCTTCTATAGATATTGTAGGAATAGTGATGGTCCCTTGGGATGTTTGAAACGACCCATTACGTGCGATGAGTGCTGTTCGCTGAAAACCTGATGTATTAGATCCATCAACCACTGTTTTTCTCATAACTTGTACTTCATCAACAAGTTTTGCATTAAGAAGCATTGCTGTTTGCACCCCTGCAAAGAGTGCGTCTTGATTCATTAGATGAGGAGGTTCTTCATCAAGTTCAACAAGACAGGTAGTATCTGTGTATCCTTGATACTCATACGTTTTTGACTTTGCCATTTCAGCTGCTGCTGCAACATCAACCTCTCCTGTTTCCCCAATGGTTGCACGCAGTTTTCTCATAACGGAAAAATCAGCTGCGTCTTCTCTAATGATGGTAGGACAATTACAAAAGAGCTTATGTCCTTCTATTTGCTGATGGATTTCAATACCGCAGGTAAGTCCAATTTTTTCCCAGTCCATTAGTTCAAAAAACTCCTCTCATCAATAATTTCATTTATTTCCCCAGCCATGTTTTCAAGTAATAATGTTTTAACGTCTTCTTTACTCGTCGCTTTTGGAAGGATGCAGCCTAATTTCACATAGGCCGTTTCAGGCGTCATGTCTGATGCAAAGATACAGCCAAGACCAATAGAGAGTTTGCGCAGATTGGTGTAAACATAAGGATTTGTTCGTCCGTAAAGTGTTTGAGATGCTATCACTACAGGAATTCCCTTTTCTTTTGCTTTTTCAAGCACGTCTACTAGACTATGTTTTCCGCTAGTGGGCACATGGCCAAGAGCGGTTGCTGCAAGAACAATCCCTTTAACTCCCTTGTTAATAACATATTCAACCAGTCCAGGATCTATTCCGGGATAGATAGTGATGAGTGCTATATTTGTTTCAAACTGACCAGAGCAATGAACGGTGCTTGTAGTTCTTTTACGGTAATTGGGGTGCAGAACCTCAAGAGTTTGATCAGTTACCTTTGCAAGTGGTTGCTCGTTAATGGGTCGAAACGCGTCACGGCGCGAGGTGTGCATTTTCCGCACTTTTGTTCCTCGTAGCAAGAAGCAGTAATCGTCAGATGTTGTTGCATGCATACAAGTTACAACTTCTGCACCATCCCAAGTGGCAGCTGCGCGTACAGCACAGATGAGGTTCATAAAAGCATCAGTGGAGCCTCTATCGATGGAACGCTGCGATGCGGTGAAGATAACGGGTTTGTTGAGGTCTTCAAGGAGAAAAGACATTGCAGCAGTTGAGAAATGAAGAGTATCTGTTCCGTGGGTAACTACGATTCCTGTAATGTGATCTTTATTTGCTTCCTCACAAATCGCATGTGCTAATCTGAGCCAATCATCTGGATGCATATCCTCGCTCATCATACAATCAACTGCACGAGATTCAATGTTTGCAATAGTGGTAAGTTCAGGACACATTTCAACAAAATCAGAAGCATCATAGCTTGCACTCACTCCACCCGTGCGGTAATCAACCTTACTTGCAATGGTCCCTCCAAAGGAGAGTATTGAAAC
>RFJL01000065.1 GCA_003695435.1 Candidatus Woesearchaeota archaeon | reverse complement strand
TTTGGTTTTGCAACTTCTGCAAGTTCAGGGTTTGATTCTGAAACATCAGTGTCACCGTATCCTGTTGGACGCGAAGCAAGTATGCTTCTTCCAAGGTAAAATACTGAGAAGGGAAGGAAGAAATTATAGAGTGCTGCGAGGTGATACCATTGTATTCCTTCCATGAAGGATACGACGAGAGGTAGAATTACAAGGGTGAGAATGGGGAGAATGATTCCGAGCATGTGTAGCATCGTAATAGGGCTTTTAAGATTGTGCGCGTAGTGAAGCATCTTCTCATAGGTCTCTTCAAGGATGACGGTGAGTGCTTTGTCGAGCATGCCAAGTCTTCTGTCTTCTGCACCCTCAAAGAGAGATCCTTCGATGAGATGTACTGCCTCGATGAACTCCATATTCCATTTTTTCCATGTTTCAAGATAGGCGTCAAGGCTCTCCTTGATGTTTTCGTATTTTTGTGTCTCCACATCCCAAAGAACGCGTCTAAAATCAAGAGCAAGTGGTCCGCCTAAATGATCTGCTGCAAAACCTATTGCAAGTTCCAGGTTTGAATTTTGCCTCATATAGGTTACAAGATAAAAAATGGCAAGCACCATTTGACCACTTGCTTTGAGTCTGTGTGCATTTGCCACCATGATTGGCACTCGGAATAAGGGAAAATACAAAATGAAGCCTGTTATGATCGAGACAATAACGAAAAAAAGAGATCCCACTGCAAAGCTGATGAAAACTCCGATAAAGGAGAGGAGAAGAGGGAAAAGAACTGAGAGTGACATTACTCCCTCTGGCGTGATGTTGAGATGGGCGATGCGTATTGCTTCTTCTAGTTGTTCCTTTTTCTTGGGGCTGGGTGCTAGTTTAACAAGGCTTTCTGCTATTTTGCATGCTTTTTCATACCAGCCTAGTTGTGGTGGTAGGTATTGTGCTTTGAACTCTTGATACTCTTTTGTTCGGATGACTTTTACTTCTTCTTGTGTACGATTTGGTTGTAGTTCTACTTCGAGCTGTCCTTTGTATTTTGCAAGTAGTTTGTCAATTTCTTCTTTAGATATCGCCATTGTAGTAGTAGTAGTTTTCAGCTCCTGCTAGGATGAGTATGTTTTCGTAGTGTTTCGCATTAAAGTCTTTCCATTCGATGATTTTTCTTAATCGGAAGTCTTTGAATGACTCTTTATTTTTACAACCGTCTGGAACGATGAACACTATTCGATTGCCATGAAGAAATGCGCAAAGAAACTTGTTCCTTATGGAGTGGAGTTTTTCGAGAATTTTTGTTGCGCGCGGGTCTTTTTGTTGCCATTCTTGTGTTTTCTTGTAGGCAATAAGTGCAAGGTATGCTCTTGTTTGAGGACGCGTAACATCAAGCGAGATGGTTAGTGCTTTGCCTACTTTTTTTGTTTTGAGTACATTTTCATTAATGAGCTCGTAGACGTATTTGTGTGCGTGAGAATATGCGATGTTGAGTGCTCTTGCTACGTCTGCTATGGTGATGATAGCCTCGTGGTCTTGAGAGAGTATTTCAAGAATACCCCATTTCGCATTCATCTAAAAAATAGATGAAATTCTTTATTTATAAAGATGAGTATTTCTTTTAAATAGATTTTTTAATCTATTTTTTAGATATTATTTATAAATAATTCCTTCGGGAGTACTCAAAACCCCCAGCACAGAGCATCCCGACAAACCACCCTTGTAACAACACCAACAACACCAACAACGCCAACAACGCCAACAACAGCACCAACAACAACTCAGAGAACCTGTACCACAATACCCACGAGAATCAATAACACACCAACGCACAAGCAAGCAAAAGCAATTTGCCTATCTTGAGGCCAAGAGGCAAACTTCTTAATCTTATCACCCCAATAAGGAAGATCACTTACAAAATTATTCCATGCATCGCTAAACGTCACTCCTGAAGATCCTTGTGATAAGGGAGTGCGTGCATTCTTAGTATTTGAAGAATCACCTTTAGGAGAACTGCCTGGCTGTTTATTACCTGCTTGTTGAGCATCAGAGTTTTTGAGAATCTTCAACTTCACTAAAAGATCAATAAGTTGTTGTTTAATATCTGCCATAACCTAATACACCTCCTCCGTTGTGAAATCATCCTTTCTCACCTTACGTTGTTTAATTTCCTGATCCAACCACTCCATCCATTCCTCATAGATGCGCTTTGAATCAAGAACGCCATTCATACGTTTCACCCTCTCCGAGATTAAATGGAATTGATCATTTGATTTAATAACAAACTCCGCCTCAAGTAATTCAGGATCCCCTTCAGCCTCAGAACGAATAACCAACGCCTCCTTAATCTTAGCACGCAACTCAATATTCTCCCACATCGCATCCCAATTACCTGCAAAATCAGGAATATTTGCGGCAATCGCTTTGAGAATCTCAGAATCCCCATCGAGTAACGCATCAGTTGGTTCTATCCGATCCGTCTTAGAGTTATACTTCATAAGATCAACAAAACCACCCTCTAAAAGAGGGTCCTCCTGCCAATCCTTTCTAATCTCAGTAATCTGAGTGCATCTTCTAAACTTATGTAACCCATCTGCTGACTTAATAGGGTTAAGAATAATCACAACGTCTGTTGCTTTAAACGAGGTTTTAGGAATTCCTATATCATTCACCACACGATCAAAAAGCCCAAACGGAGAATCTGCGTGAATGGTTCCTGCAACAACATTTGCAGCAGCTCCAACCCTCATAGCCTCGTAAAGAGCCGCTGCTTCTTTAGATCGTACCTCACCAACAATTAATGAAGAGTCTCCTAAACGCAGAGTAGAACGAATACCATCTCCCGCACTCATCTCAGAAGACCCCTTTTGCAGAGCTGAAGCGACTTTCATTGGTTGAACGTTATACCCCAACCTGCGCAAACTTCTCGTCGGCAACTCAAGAGTATCCTCCACAGTAATAATGCGAAAGCGGCGCATAATCTCAATGAGAATTCCTGAGAGAAACGAAGACTTTCCAGATGAGCGAGTTCCACAAATCATCATAGATCTCGTTCCATCAACAAGAAAACTAATAAGCCCCGCTGCAAGAGGTGTTATTGTCTTATACTTTATGAAAAGAGGTAGCGTCCATGGCCGATCCCTGTGTCTCCTGAAAGAAAACGCAAGACCCAAGGGGTTTAGAGGACGCGTAATCGTCGAGACTCTTACTGACGCCCCGGGAAGTTCGAGTTCAGTGTCAAGAATAACATTTGCCTCGTCTAGAGGTCGTCCGGAAATTAATCTTAATTTTGTTGCCCAACTCTCAGCTTCTGTTACTGTGGGAATAATATTTGTTTTACAATCGTCATACTTTGCGTGAACTACAAAAATAGGTATCCTTCCCTGTGGAGCATTCACGGAGATGTCTTGAATGTTTTCATCTTTAAGCAACACTTCTATAAGACCAAATCCAATCGTATATCTCACTAAAATTTCTGTTAGTTTTTCCACATCCTGAGCAGTTACTTTTACTCGACGATAGGAAACGAGCTCTTCAATTAAATCTCTGCCAACATTAACAAAGACCTCACGCATACGCTCAGGCTCGGTAAATTCCTGGCTTGTAGGCTTATGCTCTGCCAAGATATTCCGTGCAAGATCAAGAATCTCGTATTGATCCTCCGTAAGCTTGAACTCTGGGGGCATGACATGATAAATATACTGAACTGAATCAGGAAGTGCAAAAATAGTTACTTCCGTATCCTCCCCGATGGTGTAATTATCAAGCTCAATTCCCCCCACAGGATAGTTTGCCATAAGCTTTGTAAACATAAAATCAGGCTTGATGACAGGGTGGAAAAATTTCCTATACACTTCGCGACTGCCCACAGAATACCCTTCTAAATATGGTTTAGCAATAGTGATAAGCTTTGTCTGATCAAGCAAAGAAACAACATAATTCAGAATACGTAAGTAGTTCTCTATTGCGGGCTTTACTTGGGGATCAACCACTTTTTGTAAGTTAATATGCTCTCTACGTATAATTCGCTTAAGTTTCACATATGCCCCAATGGGATCTCCTTTTAGTTTATGATACAAAATATTTTGCAGTTCAGTATACCACGCATCCGCAAATGGTTTTGCCGCTTCAATCTTTGAGAGTGCGGCATAGGAGAACAAGTCTTTTTCCTTCAATAAACGAGCATACACCTGTGCAATTTCTTTGAGCAAAGTGGTAACATTAAGCCCATACTCATAATCCCTTTTTTGCATAAAAACAATCTTCGTTACAGACGGACTCTCAGCCAACGCCTCAACAGTTTTAGCCATGCAAAACTCATTATCTTCAAGAGAAGGAATCATAGGTGCGGTTTCATAATTAATTCGCATCACAGAGTCCTCTCCTTCTTGGACTATGCGATAACCATACAATGGAAGTTTAGATTCGAAAATTGCCATAAAACCTCTTTATTCAAACAATATGTACCGCAATGAATATAAACTCCTCGTTATTTAAATATTGCTATGGACAACCCTATCGCCCCCCCTAACACTAACAGCAAACCGCCTCAAAAAACGACAGGCTTCTTTGGGGGATCTAAAAAAACAGAAGCTACAAACCAAACTCAGGAGATTGTTCTTCAACTCAATGATGTTTCTCGCCGCCTCCTCATACTTGAAGAGCGTTATGCAAACCTGCGAAAAAAGACACAACTCACCGATCAGAACATGCTTGAAAATAATCGAGCATACAACCAACAACTCTCAAGAATGAGAGAACAACTAGCCCAATTCTCCAATGACCTTAAAAACATCAACGACAAGATTAAAATCATTATTCGCGAATTAACTGAGTGTGCGAAAAAACAAGATGTGGACATACTTACAAAATATATTGATATGTGGAACCCTGTAAATTTCGTCTCACGAGATGAGGTATACAAACTCATCAAGGATCAAGTTGAAACAACTATGACCGATCTTAATCTTAAAATTCAACAAGAAGAGTTCATTAAAGAACAGGTTGAATTAGCAGTGAAAAAATATCTAAGTGAAAAAACAAAATAATCTTCAACAACTAACATCACAACCAATCCCTTCCACTAACCAGTCAATAAACTATGCGCATTCCAAACGAAGATATCATCATAGGAAGAACTCCTGAAAGAGTTAAAAAAATCGGTCGCAAAGGAACGATACTCTTAGGAAAATCATACTACGAAACACCTGATGCACTCGTACCTGCAAGCAATGTTTACCTTGATGTTGCAGACGCCCACGTCTTTCTCATAACAGGAAAACGCGGTTCTGGGAAATCATATACTCTGGGCGTTATTGCAGAAGGATTTCGGCTTCTTGAAGAAGAGATACGTAAAAATCTTTCCATGATACTCGTCGATACAATGGGTATTTATTGGACAATGGGTCATGCAAATCTTAAAGAAAAGGACCTTCTTGAACCATATGGTCTTGAACCCATCGCAGTTCCTCTTCGCATATTCACACCTGAAAAATATTATCACATTTATCGTGAAAAAGGCATTCGCACCGATGAGCCGTTCTCACTTACTTTTCACGAAATAACAAGCGAGGATTGGATAAAAGCATTTCAAATAGGCACGTACTCACCAGAAGGAATTCTCATCTCAAAAATCATCGATGAGTTACAAACAAGGGAAAACGTAGAGTACACGTTTGAAGATGTTCTACATGCTATTCGCTCAGATAAGGAATCGACTCTTGAGACACGAAACGCAGTTATTTCTATGTTCAAAACTGCAAGAGGCTGGGGTTGTTTTTCAAATAAGGGAACGCCCATAGAGTCTCTTGCACGCGGTGGAGAGATCAGCGTTCTTGATGTTTCCTGTTACGTTACTATGCCTGGTGGTTCTGCTGTGAAGTCGCTTGTCATCGGTATTGTTTCAAAACATCTTTTTGAACAACGAATGGAGTATCGCAAAGAGGAAGAGCTTGAAGAAATAAAGGAAACAGAAGCGTATTTTAAAACGCCCACTCCTAAAAAGGAACCAAAACTTCCTCTGGTCTGGTTAGTTATTGATGAAGCACATGAATTCTTGCCTCGACTCAGAGAAGATGAAAGTGCCGCTACTGCACCTCTTGTCAGCATCCTACGTGAAGGCAGACAACCAGGAATCTCTCTTGTGTTAGCAACACAACAACCAGGAAAAATTCATGAAGACGTCATGACTCAATCAGATCTTGTACTCTCTCATCGTATCACCGCACAACTAGATGTTAAAGCGTTAGGTCTTCTTGCACAAAGCTACATGGAAGCAGGCATTGAGCGCGCAATGAATAGGTTACCACGCGTCAAAGGGGCAGCAGTGCTTTTTGATGATAGCAATGAGCGCATCTACCAAATGCGTGTGCGACCGCGACTCTCTTGGCATGGCGGCGGAAATCCTAGTGCTGTAAAAGAGGATTAACAGAAGATCAACTATGCGTACGTCTAAACATTTATAAAAGACGAAACCTCTCCAAAGCCCATGCCAGACGGTCTTCCTATTGATCTCGTACGTCAATATCAACAGCAAGGACTCACTAACGACCAGATTGTGAATTACTTGATGCAAGCAGGGTATACTCATGATCAGATTCTTCAAGCTTTTAATCAAGCAGCACTTAAACAAGATATTATGCCAAGCGCTGTTGAGCCTCAAGAAAACCTACAAGGCGTAGAATCTTATGAGCAAACTTCTGATCGTGATCGCATTGAAGAAATTGCAGAAGCGATCATTGATGAGAAATGGGAGCACCTTGTTGCAAATATTAACCAGGTCATTGAATGGAAGGAAAAAACAGAAGCACGTATGGCAAGCCTTGAAACTAAATTTGAAGATCTTAAAAATAACTTTGATAAGCTTCACGCAAGCATTCTTGAAAGAGTAGGAAGCTATGATAAACATATCCAAGATGTAGGAACAGAAATCAAAGCGCTTGAAAAAGTATTTCAAAAAATTCTTCCAGGGTTTATTGAAAACGTAGCTGAACTCTCTCGCATAACGAATTCTCTTAAAGGAAAACAACTATAAACATACAAAGTTCCTTCGCATTTCCTTCACGATGCACGTAGCCTCCACTTTGTTGTCTTTTAGACGTTAAGGTTATCTTCGTTACAAAGAAGTACACTACTTGTAAAACGAAGAACTAAGAAGCACTCACGCTTGAGTGAGCATTCTAATAGTTGCTGCGCCTATGAAAAATAAGAAGATCAATCCAAGCACCTTGGGATGGAAAAGAGTTCTTGCAACATTCTGGTTAAAATCTCCCGTATCAGTATCAAAACCACTTCCATCAGCTCCTGAAACAGTGGAAACCCCATCAGCACTGTCACTTGAAAACGGAAGTAAGGATTGTCCAAACACAACACCAATGCTACCTATGAGAATGGTCATTGCAAGACCCAAAACAATCCAGTGAACCGCAGTCCAATCAGACGACATGTAGTTCGTAATCTTCGCAGCTTCAACACCCATGAACTGTAACAAGATCATACCGAAAACAAAGAATAAGAAGATGAGTATAAACCATGGCGCCATTACCGCAATGATCTTCACCACATCAGGCGAGAAGAGAAGCATCATAGAAATCGCAAACGCTATGAGCGAGTAGATTCCATTATTATCCCCAAAAATTTTGGATTTTGAAAGAATGGCATAAGAAACAACGAAAATGAGCAGTACCGGGAAAATAACCGAAAAGTAGCCTACAAGACCTATGTCAAGTGCTGTTGCCATTGTTTACTCGTTTCCCCCTCCAAACAACTCTCCAAGTGCTTTGAGACCTCTAGGCAAAGCACCCTCTCCTGCTTCTTTAGGTTTTTCCGGTTTCTTTGTAATGAACCAAATGATAAGCGCGAATACTGCAAGGACGATGAGCACTGCCTGAGTATCTGGAGCAATCCACCTATCAACACTCCAGTTCACAGGGAACCAATTTGCAGCAGAACCAAAAATGTAGAACACCACTGCAAAAGAGAGGAATGCTATGAACCCTCTTGCTCCGCCTGCCCACGTTGGTGAGCCTCCAAACACCCCTACTAGCAAGAGCACCATGACAAGTGCTACGAGAACAACCGCGACATTAGGAAGTGCTGCGTTGATAATATTCACAATATCTGCGTTTGGAGGGTATTTTCCAAGCATGTGCGGAATAACCACCACTAAACCAAGAATGGTTGAGAGTACTACATGATATGTGCGCACGGATTGGTCTGATTCTGGATCTCCAAGAACTTTTGCGCGTTGTAATACTGCAAAGGCAATAGTAAAAATAAGAAAAAAAGGTAAGAGGACGTCAGAGAGTCCTAAGCTTTCAAGTGTTCGTAAGACCGTGTCAAATGTTGCCATGATGTTTACCCGTTATTTTATTTATTGAATTTTTTATTTATTGAATTTCTTCTTGTACCTATGATCCTTCAAACATGTCACCTATTGCTTCAAAGAACTTCTTTCCGTAGTTTTTTGGTTCCGCTTTAGGGTTTCTCGTGATGAACCATATGATTAGTGAAAAAACACCCACCACTATGAGTAAGGCCTGTGTATCTGGACTGATCCACTGATCAAGTCTAAACGTATCGTCAAACCATCCAGCTGCTGCTCCAAAGATATATCCTACGATGATGAAACAGATGAATGCGATGAATCCTGATGCTTTATTCGGCCACTTCTGCTTTGCTCCGAAAAGACCGAGGAGTAAAAACACCATAACTACTGCTACGAGAAGTACGGCAATATTTGGAAGTGCAGCGTTGATAATCTCAACGGGATCTGACCCTCGCGGATACCTTCCAAGAACATGAGGAATAACAACAACAAGGCCCAGAATAGTTGAGAGAATAACATTGTATGTTCGTGTCTCCTCTCCTGAACCAAAAATATGCGCTCGCTGGAAGACTGCAAAGGCAATAGTGAAAATCAAGAAAAAAGGAAGAACAACGTCAGAAAGACCCCATGATTCAAGTGTTCGTAAAACCGTATCAAACGTAGCCATAATCCTCTTTATTTACCTCCTTCTTTGGGCGACTTTGTAATTGCGTACATCATGCCAATTACAATTGCAAGGAGGATCACTGATCCTACAACAGTACTGTCCCACTTCGTATATAAATATTCCCACAGAACTTCTAGCCAACCAAGGGAATTGAGGAAAATAAGGACAATACCCACAAACATGATGATAATCCACAAAGTCCTCCAACCTCCTTCGCTAAGCCAAAACCCTTCTTCATCTTCTGCTTTGTAAAACACTCCGATCAAAATGAGAAACGATACTGCGAGCATGAGCAAAATAACCATGTTAGCAAGAGATTCATTGATGATACGAACAATCTCTGATGAAGCAACGACAAGGAACGCAACAACAAAAGCGACCATGGAATTAATATTCTTCTTTGTATACCTCTTGCCGTCTTCGAGAACTTCAGTTCCAAAAACTTTGGACTTTTCAAGAATTGCAAAGACAATCGAGAAAACGAGAAGAAATGGTAGAACAACATCATAAATCCCAATCCGGTCAAAGAACTCAAGTACACCTCGAAATGCCGACACCATCTTATAAACTACCACCCTTTCGCGCTTTTTAAATGTTTTGTCGTACTGCGTCTAGACGCACTCAATCCACCCAATAAGACTTAAATAGACACAAATAATCACAACCATATGCTTGATAAGAACGATCTTTCAATGCTGCGCGAACAACTTGACCGCGCAGATGAAGCAAGAGAACAAGTCATAAAACAATCACGTGAAGTTGTGCGTAAATCCAAAGAGGTTATCTACGCGCTTCACCGCGACGATGCAACCACGTCTAAAAAGGTTCAAGAGCTTGAAGAACTCTTCAAAAAACTCTACGAATTTGTAAAAGACAAACCTCGATTACTCTTTTCTGGAAGTTTCAAGGTGGCAGCTCAAGAATATGCAGAAGCAAGAATATTACATGACTTACTCACCAAAAAAAGAATTCCCACATCCAAAGAACTCCAATTAGAACCTGAACACTACCTCCTGGGCCTTATCGACGTTACGGGAGAGCTTGTTCGTCGCGCCATCAATCAAAGTATTAAAGGAAACACTAAAGATGCCCTCATGCTCAAAGATGCAGTCTCTGAAATATATGATGAGCTTATGCTCTTTGAATTTTCAAATGGGGAACTGCGCAAAAAATTTGATTCAATCAAGTACGACTTGCAGAAATTAGAAAACTTAATATTAGATTTACATCTTACCGGCAAACTATGAAAAACTGGCAAAGCATCCTCTATCCTTCAATTATTGCACTTCTTTTTATTCCTCTTGTATTTATGGGCGCAAATGTTTTTTTTGAGGAGAAAACGTATGAGTGGAAGGACTGCTTTTACCCCAAACCCTCTGAGAATATGACTGCGCAGGAAAGAGCAGAACAGCAAGCCTGCGCCGATCAGAACAGGGCAGAACAAGAACGCATAGATAAAGAGAACAATACCATTCGAGGATACAAATATGTCTTCGTAACCCTTGCAAGTTTAATCGCTCTTCTCGTCGCACTCTTCGCGCCAGTTCTTGACTACGTTAAAAACGGTCTCTTCATGGGAGCAGTGCTGTCCTCATTCTTCTCAACCTGGACTTATTTTGGCTCACGCAGTAAGGTGGGTTTTCTGATTTTAGTAGTTATTTTTATTTTGAGCATTTGGTTTATCAATAAAACCAATAAGAAGAAGTAATCAGAGTAGTACTCATCATTTTATTTCGCTAAACTCTTTTTCTTTGAATGATCCTTGCGTGTACCTTTCAATAAACTCTTTTCTGAACGTGTCAAATGTTCCTTTCTTGATATGCTCACGACATTCACGCATTACTTGCTGGTTGAAGAATAAGTTATGATAAGAAACCAATTGGTAAACGGAATGTTCTTTTGAGCGAAAGAGGTGGTGGATAAACGCCCTTGAATATCTTTTACAAATCTTACATGAACAATGGATGTCAAGAGGGGAGAAATCCTCCTTGAACTCAGAGGATTTAATATCATACGCCCCATCCCGAGTGAAAACAATACCATGTCGCGCGTTTTGCGTGGGAAAAATGCTATCAAAACAGTCACAACCATGCGCTACCGCTTCAACAAGATCCTCTGGAGAGCCCACCCCCATCAAATAGCGTGGTTTGTTTTCAGGAAGAATTTTTGCTTGCACCGTGATTGCTTGGTACATGGATTCACGCGTCTCACCGATGCACAAACCACCCATTGCAAAACCATCAAAATCCATAGCACTGATGATTCTTGCAGACTCTTCACGTAAGTCTTCATGAACCCCTCCTTGTGCAATACCAAAAAGTAGCTGCTTTACGCCTTTTTCTTCTCGTAGTTTTTTGTGATGATCAAGACACCTCTTAGCCCAGAGATGTGTTCGCGCACAGGCCTTTCGTATCTCCTCTTTATCCGCGCGTATTGCAGGTACGTGGTCAAGAGCCATTGCGACATCACTTCCCAAATCCGCTTGTAATTCCATTACCGTTTCAGGTGAGAACCAAGTGGGTTTGAGCGTATAGGGATTTTTGAATTTCACCTTGTTATTTGTTATTTCCAAGAATAATTCTTCGCGAAGCATCTGAAAACCACCCGAGTCTGTAAAGATTACTCCGTCATTCCCCGTGAATGCATGCAGCCCTCCTGCTTTTTTAATAAGTTCCTGGCCCGGCTTGAAGGAGAGCATATAGGAGTTCATAATCACTGCTCCTGCACCCATCTGTGCAAGATCCTCAGAAGTTATGAACTTCACAGATCCTTTTGTAGCAACAGGCATGAAAAACGGGGTTTTGATTCGTTTTCCCGAAGGAGTGGTAAGCTCTCCCACTCTTGCCATGCCTTGCTTTGCTTTGATATTGAACATGTTTTGAGAGGGTAATGCTTGTTTTATAAGCTTATACTCATTCCTCCTACACCCAACCAAATCCTACTTGGCAGTCTTGTGTTGGGAGGACGAGACGGTATCTGATTGGTACCTAACCAGTACGTAAACAACGGCAAACCTTTATAAACAAAGATTTGAGCATTCCCTCTTATGACTAGAACGCATACTTGCAATCAATTACGCAAAGACCACGTAGGATCAACAGTGACACTTTGTGGATGGGTGAATAGCAGAAGGGATCATGGAGGCGTTATCTTTGTTGATCTTAGGGATCGCTATGGAATAACTCAGATCGTCTTCAACCCTGACTGCCCTGATTTTAGTGATGCTGAACACCTCAGAAGAGAAGATGTGCTTGAAGTTACTGGCAAAGTGCTTGCACGAGGTGAAGGGCTTGTTAATCCCAACCTTGAAACGGGAGAAATTGAAGTTGAAGTTACTCAGCTTACCATCCTTAGCAAAGCTCAAACACCACCTATTGAAGTTGATGACCGTAAGGTTGTAAGTGATGATTTACGTCTCAAATACAGATTTCTTGATCTAAGAAGGCCAATCATGCAAAGAAACCTTCTTGCACGCCACAAAGCAATGCAAGCAGTTCACAAAGAACTAGATTCGCAAGGATTTCTTTATGTTGAAACACCCCTTCTTGTCAAATCAACCCCTGAAGGTGCACGCGATTACGTCGTTCCCTCAAGAGTGAATCCGGGAAAGTTTTATGCTCTTCCTCAGTCTCCTCAACTCTACAAGCAAATACTTATGGCGAGTGGTTGTGATAGATACTACCAATTCGCAAAGTGCCTACGTGATGAAGATCTGCGCTCAGACAGACAACCTGAACACACTCAAATAGATCTTGAAATGAGTTTTCCCACACTTGAACAGCTCTATGAAGTCGGGGAAACTATTATGAAGGCGATTTTCAAAGAGATCAAACAAGTAGAAC
The DNA here is from genome assembly GCA_003695435.1 of Candidatus Woesearchaeota archaeon. NCBI lineage: Archaea > Nanobdellati > Candidatus Woesearchaeota > Candidatus Woesearchaeota archaeon. The sequence goes on along the minus strand of RFJL01000065.1, from coordinate 16,449 downwards.
TTCCAACACCGTTTCCAAGAATCTCCTTTGCAGAAGCAATGGAAAAATACGGAACAGATAAACCAGATACCCGCTTTGAGATGTTCTTACATGATGTAACTGATATTGTTCGTAACAGCGATTTTACTGTGTTTAGAAGTGTTGTTGAAAACGGGGGAATTGTAAAATGCATTAACCCTCCAAAAAATATCGGAAGAAAAGAACTTGACGAACTCATTAAGTTTTCCCAGCAAGCAGGTGCAAAAGGAATGGCCTGGATGCGCGCAACTCCTGAAGGATTTGAAGGAAACATCGCAAAGTTCTTCTCTCAAGACATCCTTGCACAAATCAAAGAGAAAACGGGTGCGCAGCCTGACACCGTTCTACTCTTCATCGCAGATACCAAACACACAACACATCTTGTTCTTGACAAACTTCGACGTGAAATTGGTAAAAGACAAGGCCTCATTGACGAAGACAAACTCAACTTCGTGTGGGTTACTGACTTTCCCTTCTTCGAGTGGAATGAAGATGAGGAAAAATGGGAAGCAGGCCACAACCCATTTTCCATGCTCACCGAAGAAACCATACAATATCTTGAAGACGATCCTGGAAAAGTATACTGTAAACAATTCGACCTTGTCCTCAACGGTGTTGAAATTGCATCAGGATCTATTCGTAACACAAACCCAGAATTACAAACAAGAGTGCTTCGCGCAATTGGCATTAGTGAAGAAGAAACACAAGAAAAGTTTGGATTTCTTCTTGAAGCATTCAAATACGGCGTCCCACCTCATGGCGGAATGGGTATCGGCTTTGATCGTATCGTAGCACTTGCATTGGGTCTTGATGACATCAGAGAAGTCATCGCGTTTCCGAAGAATAAAAGTGCTCAGTGTCCCATGGACGGATCTCCTTCGCAGATCTCAAAAGAACAACTCAAAGAACTGTTCATAGATCTTAAACTTCCCAGATCGCAATAATGGACATCACCAAAGAACTCTTAGAACAAGTTGCAAAGAATGCGCGAATTGAATTAAGTGAAGAAGAAAAAGAAGAATTCTTATCACAACTCAAAGAAATCCTGGATTTTTTCGAGCATATCAAAGAGTTTGAAACCAGCGCAGAGCCGAGTTTTCACCCTCTTCCTCTTCAAGATGCTTTGCGAGAAGATGAACCCCAAGAATGCTTAAGCATTGAAGAAGCGCTCTCACAAACAGAACATAAAAAAGATTCTTATTTCAAAGGACCTAAAATACTATGACTCCTCAACAAGCACAAGAACTTACTCATTGTTTTAGCACCTTACAAGAGATGAAGCCAACTCAAGACGGGCCTCTTAGTGGAGTCACTATTTCTCTTAAAGATGCGATCTGCGCAAAAGGTATGGAAACCACTGCATCAAGTAGGATTCTCAAAGGGTATAAACCGCTTATCAACGCAACCGTCGTTGAAAAGGTTCTTGCGGCGGGAGCAACCATTATTGGAAAAACTATTCAAGACGAGTTTGGATTTGGAGGATTTTGCGTTAACACCGGTCTTGATGTTCCCATTCCCAAAAACCCCGTTGATCAAAATCGCAGTTGTGGTGGTTCAAGTGGCGGTGCAGGGGCTGCTGCAAAGCTCATTGATAATCACGTAGCGCTAGGCGAATCAACAGGAGGGAGTATTGTTGTTCCCGCAGCGTTTTGTGGTGTGTACGGTTTTGCGCCAACGTATAGTCGTGTTTCTCGATATGGATTACTCTCTTATGGTAATTCCCTTGATAAAATAGGTCCCCTTAGTAAGGATCCTGAACTTATCATCAAAACCCTCAATGTGATTATGGGTTATGATGAAAAAGATTCTACTTCAAGCAAGAAAAAAGTAGAACCCCTCTCATACAGGGGAGTTAATGGTCTTACCATTGGCGTTCTCAACATTGAAGGCGTTCATCCTGAAATTGTACAGGCAATGAATAAGAAAATAGACCTGTGGAAACAAGAAGGTGCGTGTGTTAAAGAGATTAATCTCCCCTTGACTAAAAAGTATTCTCTTGCGACATATTACATTCTTGCTATGAGTGAAGCTTCAACCAATCTTGCCAAGTACTGCGGTATGCGTTATGGTATGGTTGAACCTCTTGAAGAGCCCTACAATGAGTACTTTACTAAGGTGCGCTCTAAACACTTCGGAAAAGAAGCAAAGCGTCGCATCATTTTAGGCACCTTTGCACGCATGGCAGGACAACGTGACGCCTTTTACATCAAAGCAGCACGCGTACGCACGGAAATCATCAATGAGTACAAGAAAGCGTTTGAAGAAGTTGATGTTATTGTCAGCGCGACATCCCCCATGTTTCCTCCCACTTTTGATGAAATTGAAAAACTCACACCTCTGCAACACTACTTGGCAGATCAACTCGTCGTTGGACCTAATCTTGCAGGGCTTCCCCATATGAACGTTCCGCTAGACACCAAGCTTCCTTCCGGATTGCTTGTCATAGGGAATCATTTTGAAGAGGACAAGGTGGTGCAGTTCAGATGAGCGAGTCATTTACTTCTGATGTTGTTATAGGTTTAGAAATTCACGTTGAGTTGAATACTCGAACTAAACTCTTTTGTGGCTGCTCGAGAATCCCGTTAAGGGAGAATGAACCACCCAATTCACGTACCTGTCCTACCTGTCTTGGCATGCCTGGTGCGAAACCAGTTGTTAATAAAGCAGCAATAGAGCAAGGCATTAAACTTGCACTTGCACTTCATTGCAGTATTGCACCCACGCTTATTTTTTCAAGAAAGTCCTACTTTTACCCAGATCTTTCAAAAAATTATCAAACGTCTCAGTTTGAAATCCCTCTTGGAAGTAATGGTCACATCCGCCTTCCTTCTGGGAAAACAGTGGGAATTGTAAGAGCACATCTTGAAGAAGATCCTGCAAGTCTTGTGCACAAGGGAGCGTATTCTCTTGTTGACTATAACAGATCAGGAGATCCGCTGTGCGAGATCGTTACCGGACCGGATATGAATTCTCCCGAGGAAGCACGCGAACTTATGAAAGAGCTTATCACCGTTCTTCATTACTTAGGTGTCTTTGATGCTTCAACCTGTATCATTAAAGCTGATGCAAATATTTCTATTAAGGAGTCAGGATACGTTCGCTCAGAGGTAAAGAACATTACCGGATTTAAAGAAATTGAGAGAGCGTTATGTTATGAGGTTGAAAGGCAAAGAGACGCAGTTAAGAGAGGAGAGCAACTAGTTCAAGATACTCGAGCTTGGGACGCTGTTAAAGGAGTTACTACACGTATGCGTACTAAAGAGACCGAAGCAGATTACGGATATATTATTGATCCAGACCTTGTTCCCATTACGCTCTCAGAAGAATTTGTGAACTCAATTAAAGATTCTATGCCTGAGTTGCATTTTGAAAAAGTGAAGAAATTTGTTGAAGAGCACAGTATTCCTGAAGAAGATGCTCGAATCTTGGCACAAGAATTAAGTCTTGCGCATCTTTTTGAGGAAGTTGCTCAGCGCATTGATCCGAAACTCGCTGTTCGTTGGTTACGCCATGAATTGAATAAGGTGCTTAATGAGTCTGAAAAAGTGTGGTCTGAGGTTGAAGCGGATGAATCACAAATAATTGAGCTTCTTGAGCTCGTTGATGAGAAGAAAATCACGGACATTTCCGCAAGAGAGATTCTTGCAGAGCTTATTAAAAGACCATTTTCTCCAAAAGAATATGTTAAGGAGAAAGGTTTAGAAGTTGTCTCAGATAGTTCTGCACTTAAACCGCTTCTGCAAAAACTCATTGAAGAACATCCTCAGGCGGTTGAAGACGTTAAATCGGGCGAGCCAAAAGCAATTAATTTCTTTGTTGGAAAGGTGATGAAAGAAACTAAGGGACAAGCAAGTCCTGCTCAAGTGAATAAACTTCTCAAGGAATTACTTGATTTGTAGTGTTGCAAACACCCTTTCCAAGAGTCGCTTCTCAAAGTCATGTACTGTCTCTCCTTCTTTTCTTTCACAATCAAGAGCTCGCATAATCTCTTCTTGCTCAGCAGTCACCTTAATGATTTCTTTTTTCATCTCTTTTTTCTTCACCATAACTTCATTGAGTGAGAAGAGCACGCAAAAAGCTTTTTGTTCAATGAATGATCGTGCTGACTGTAGATTTATGTCTGCAAGTGTGGAATTTTCAAGCTCGCCTGTAAACCTCACGGTGATAATTGTTTGGTCGATAGGGTTGTTTGCAATGCGAATAATCTCTTCGTTAATCTGTACGGGGCTTTTATTTGTTACGTCAATAACGAAGTGTTGATGTTTTTTTACAACTATTGGTTCGTAGGTGATTGTTCCCTCATCATAGAAGTAATACCCTCCAACGCTTAGGCGTTCTAGTTCTGAAAACGTTGTGGGAAAAAGAGGTCCTGGATAAAGCACATTCTTGTACTGCGAAAACGTCTTTTGGTTAACGACATGTACATGACCTCCCGCGTAATATTCAAACCCTTGAGGAAGCAAAGAAATTGGTGCTGCATCCATCAGGTCAAGATGTTCTGGTTTGAGTTCGTCAAGAGCAGTGTGAAATAAGAAAATTTTGAATCCTACCTCTTGTTCAAGATTTGTGCGCGCGAGTTTTGTGTAGAGTTTTTTCTCAAGCACGCCTTTGCGTCCTGGCATACCCGTGAGTTTTGCTCCCGTTTTTGGGTCTTGTGTGAATGCGAGATGTAGTTCTTCATCTCGTATGGTTCCTTTGAACACGTTTGTAAGAAGGTTTGTTTGTTCAAGGATATCTAGCATGGTCTTTCCTGATGGCGAGTAGTCGTGCGATCCAGGGATGCAGTATACGGGTATTTGCGCGTTTTTGAGTCTTATGAGTTGAATGATTGTTGATTTGAGTAGGTCAATTGATGGAAGTGCAGTGTTGAAAAAGTCACCTGCGAGCAGAATAAAATCCACCTTAAGAGAAAGTGCGTCATCAACAAGTTGTGTGAATGCTTTGAGGGGTAGTTGGGACATACGCTGGTCTCTCCACGCCCCTATGTGTATATCTGCACAGTGAATAAATCTCATGGGGTGTGCGAAGTTGAACAACTATTTGAGTGTGCTGTTGTCACCGCAGTGAAGAAACGCTTCGAAGAAATTGCTCTAGTGTGTAACAAAAGTGTTCAAAGTGAATGATGCCATCTTCGAATGTGGATGTAGCAAGAATGTGCTCTTCTTCCTTTACTGTGAGTGCGGTAAAGGGAAGGTAGACTTGTGTGTTGAATGCTCCTTTGGAATAGCACTGCCCTAGAAGATCTGTAAGAGCGTAATACCACGTTCCAACATCACCTTTTGTTTGATAGTGATGAGGATTGATTCCTGCAAGGCAAGACGCCTCCATAATTCTTCCTTTAGAAGCTCTTAGAGGACGACCGTGATGTGAGCAGAGGGTTTTTTGGGGCAGTTTAATGACTGAACGAAGAAGAAAATCATCTGACGGCTCACAGAGAAACACATTAATTCCACCCCTAATACCTTCTTCTGCGAGTTGGGGTTTGCTGTTACGTTTTTGCTCGCGTAACAGGGACTCAGAAAGGTTGAGATAATGTAGTGTGCCCATAGAATACTTCGAGAAGAGAACCCCCTTATAATAGTTACTACTCTGAAGTAGTTAAGTTTGTCTTCCGATTCTGCCTTTTGTTCCGCAACACAACCCGAAAATCGCTCAAAAAAAATAAGAAGAAAAGGAATGTGCGGAAGCCCGCACATAAAAATTCAGAACTACCTTTTGGATTTCTTTTTAGAAGCCTTCTTCTTAGTAGCTTTCTTTTTGGTAGCCTTCTTTTTGGCAGCTTTTTTCTTAGTAGCCTTCTTCTTAGCTACTTTTTTCTTTGCCTTTTTCTTCGCAGCCTTCTTCTTAGAAGATTTTTTTCTTCCACCGCGAACCATCTTTGCTGCAGAAACATCTCCATCCTTATCAATGAAGTACAAGTAACCTGCCTCTTTTTGTACGCCGACCTTAGCCACTTTTTTGGGCTTAGCAGAACTCTTTTTTTTACCTCTACTCATCTTCGCACAAGAAATGTCTCCATCCTTGTCGACGAAGTACAAGTAGCCAGGCTCTTTGTCAATACCAACCTTTGCAACTTTTTTTGCCATTTTTGTTTATCCTCCAAAACAAATGTTATGAGGCTAACCGTCGAGAACGAGGTATATAAACCTTTTGATTATTCAGTAGTTAGAGAATTGCTTTTTCAATCTTCTCAATCTCCCTCTCGGAAATTGCACAACCATTAAGTTTAAGCCCCCACAGTAACGCGTCAAGCAATACCCTTCTTGCATCAGGGATTTGCGCAAGAAATTGATCAAGCAACCCCTTCTCAAACGCAACTGCAACAATTTCCGTCGAGCGCAATATCCTCACATCGCGCGTAAGCGATGAAAACTGATCAAGAGTGTTACGATCCACCCATACTTTTGTTCGCAACCTACGCTCAAAAATCTTCACAAGACTTTGAGGAGATTCTATAAGTATCCTTGTGATGCGCTCATCAACCACCACTGCATCAGCACCACGATGAATTGCAAGAGCAAGTGATGAGAGCTCACCCCTTTGAAGAATAGTTATTGGATGATGATGACAATGAAAGATATTGTTTGCAAGGCGCTCAAGGGTAACGGTAATCTCATCGATCTGAGGCGAATACGCCGCGATAAGCGTTCTTTCTCGTAACAACTTGAGAACTTGCAACGCTTCAAACTTAAATTTCCTCGTCTTTAAAGGCGCATCGACGAGTTCACCAATAACAGAGTTGGAAACAAGGAAAACACCATCAAACTGATTCTTCAGTTCTTTCAAAATGAAGAGAAGATTGTTCGTTGCAAGCGAAATAATGGGTCCTGCATCAAAAACGATTTGCCTCATGAAAATAACCTCCGTGCAAAATTCAGTCGATCCTTTACACGAAGAGGAACCTTATCCTCATCAACAATACGCGTTTTTCCAACGTACTGCATAAGTTCCCAACGAGAAATACCCAATAATTCAGCCGCTCTTGCAAGACTCACCCCTCTTTTATACAGCCCAGCACCTTTTTTTGTTTGAGCAGACTCCACCACGTAATCAACAAATGAACGAAACTTCTTCTCGGAAGCTGAAAGTTGTTTGAAAAGCTTTTTAACCTCGCGCTCAACAGATGCATCATCTCCTCGCTCTAAAAACTGCTTTGCTCTCAAAAAGCCCTTCTTAATATCCACGCACACCCCATGAGTAAATCCACAACGTCCAAGAATTTTTGACGCTGCATAAAGCAAAACTGCGAATTTAAGAGCATGCGTGCTATCATATTTGCTTGCTGTGTCAATTGCCCGTTCTGAGAGTTCTTTGATCCCATCAGAATTTTTCTTTTCTATGCAAAAAAGCACACCCTCAAGAACATCTATAAGGTCGGCGCGCACAACATCATCCATTCTTCTCAGAACAGCAAATTGACTATTTAATTTTTTCGTCACCAACTAGAAGAAAACAAAAGTTATTTAAAGCGCGTTTAGCTCTTTTAGACGAGGAAAAAAGGGGTTATTTACATGATCAATTTCGTTCAAAAATTCATTCAAAAGGTTCTCAAGGATATTTTCAAATCTCGAAGAGACATCAAAATAGGTCTTTATGGGCCTCCAAATGGAGGTAAAACAACGCTTGCAAACGTTATCTGTCAAGACTGGCTTGGCGAAGAGATGGGAAGTGCCTCCAAAATAGAACATGAAACTCGAGAAGTTCAAGAAAAAGAAAGCATTGTCGTCAAAAAAGGCAGAAAAGAACTCAAATTCAATCTCGTAGACACACCCGGAATTGCTACAAAAATAGATTATGAAGACTTCATGAAGAAAGGCATGAAGGAAAAACAAGCAAAACAAAGAGCAAAAGAAGCAACAAAGGGCGTTGTTGATGCGATCAAGTGGCTCGATAAAATGGATGTTGTTATTGTTGTACTTGACGCAACAAAAGATCCCTACTCACAAGTTAATATTACCATCATAGGAAATTTACAGGCAAGAAACATCCCTGTTCTTATCGTAGGTAATAAAATTGACCTCAAACGAGCAAACCTTAAACGTATTAGGGCAGCGTTTCCCCAATACGACGTTGTGGGTATCTCAGCAAAGAAAAAGAAAAACATTGACGCGCTCTATGAAGCGCTCTTCGTACTTGTAGGATGAACGGACTCGAATTAGAAATCATTCCCTATTCAGAAATTGCACACTTAAGCGGTCTTGGACGTATCCGCAGGATTCTCAAAAGCGTGAAAAAAGACAAGATTGTACTCCTTCAAGGAAGGCTTCGTCAAGAAGAAGAAACCGAACTTATCAAGACAACCATGGAGGAGATTAACAAGGAGTTTAAGGGTGTTGAGCTTGCAGTTATTCAACCAGAAGTAGAGAACATGGATGCAATTGAGAGGGCAAAAATGGCAATAGCAAACTACCTTATTGGAGACAGGCAAGGTCTTACTATCGTAGGTCCAGCAACAATTGTCAAAGAAATCAAAAAGGACCCTCACAAGATCAGCCTGCTCATGAAAAAAAGCAGGAGGAAGAAGAAATAGATGCCTCATCAATGCGTTCGTTGCGGAACAATTTACCAGGACGGCTCTTCTGAAATTCTTACAGGTTGTTCATGTGGAGCTCGCCTCTTCTTCTATGTGAGAAAAGAAGCGCTTGAAAAAGCTAAAGAAGTAACTGAGCAACTCACTCCGAAGGAGAGGAAGCAAGTTGAAAAAGATGTTCTTGACATGGTTCATGCAAAGGATGATGCTCCTGTCGTTCTTGATTTTGAGAGCATCCGCGTTACTAAACCTGGAAAGTTTGAACTCGATCTCGTTCAATTATTTGATTCTGAAAACCCTCTTATCTACCGTCTTGAAGACGGTAAATACGTTATTGACGTTGCTGAAACATTTGCTCGAAAAGGGAAAAAATAAGGCGGTTCAAATCCTTGAGCTTAGATCCTTGTTAAAACTAAGGAGAATGGGACGAGAGGGATTTGAACCCTCAACACCACGATCTTCAGTCGTGTGCTCTCCCAGATTGAGCTACCGTCCCGGTATATGCTGAAATCAGAATTCTGGTTTAAAAGAGTTTCTATTCAATCTCTTCTTCATCAAATCCAATATCGGCCCCTTCTTCTTGATGATTCTTACTCTCTACCACTTCCAACTTGCCAAATTTACCTGTGGATAATTGTAACTCTCCCTGCCATTCACCAACATATCCATTTACAATCTTAATAGTATCCCCTACCTTTACTTGATCAACCTGCTCATTCCACAAAGTGAGCGTAATTTCTCCCGTTTCATCTTGCAACCGTGCCTTGCAAACAGTACCTACACTCCCCTCTTTACTAAATGTTCGAGGAGATTCTTTTGATTTCACTCTTGCTACGAGTTCTACTTGTCCTTGTCTTGGTTGTAATTGAGCTATGTTCATCTTATACTTCTCAGATTATTTTTCAGGAATGCTAATGGGAGAATACACACTTTGAGATTCTTGTTTAGTTATTGCAGAGAATGCTTCATCAAGTTTGGCATCTGACCAGCCTTGCCCTTCAAGATACGCTCGTATTTGTTCAGGTGAATATCCTTGTGCAAGTGTTTGTTCAATATATGCTTTGAGCTGATCAATTGTTCCATTCGATTCAGCATTTGATTCTGATTTTTTTGTTTGTTCCTTTGTCATAACACGCAAAGTGATAACAGAGATGAGAATGATAACAAGAAGACCTACAAACAACCCAATAATCCACATCCAAAATCCGTTGTTTGCGGGTTGATGAACAACAGGGCTGTCTTCATTAACGAACGTTCCTGAAGCGTAATGCTCTTCCATAAGTTTTTCAAGTTCAGGTGTTAGTTTATCAATGCAACATGTTAGATCTCCTCTAATAAGTTCTTCTTCTGTTGTTAAACTCCTTGCAACAGGACAATACTTTGCTTTAAATTCGGCATCGCAAATGACATTTCCTCCTGTTTGAACCATCCGTGAAGGCAAGATGTAGTAGTGCACTCCTGCACGTCCCCGTACAATGTTAAGAGGAGTTGGGTCGCTTACAACCCCAAGGAAATCTTCATAGGAATTAAATTTAATGATAAGATCTTCTTGAAGGGGTCCATCGCAATCACCACTACTTTGTGAGACGACAAAAACGTCGCTCGTCTTACTCACATCATAGGAGATATTCTCAACTATCAAGCACAAATTGCTTACTCCAGCTTTTGAAAACACGCTGTTGTCATTAAGTGCGCTTTCAAGAAGAACGCCTGTTTGAGAACTATCTTTAACCGCAAACCCCGTGATTGATGGTTGTCCTGAAGAGTGAAGAACTAATACAATACCTGTGAGGAGAAGAAACGCAAATGCTATCTGTGATGCCCTCTTTCGTATCATAAGTTTATAAATGAGGTTTTGCCATTTATTAACTTTTGTACGGTTTCGGAGAGGTTTTCAATCTTTACACGCTTCTGCTCAGTCGAATCACGATCACGTATCGTCACACAGCCATCTTCTTTTGATTCATAATCAACAGTGATACAAAAGGGAATTCCTAATTCATCAGCTCGCGCGTAGCGTCGACCTATTGAACCTGAAGAATCAAACTGACAGACAACATCTTCTTTAAGCGTGGAGAAAATCTCTCTTGCTTTTTCATAAAGACAGTCTTTTTTAACTAACGGAAAAACCCCTACTTTGATCGGGGCAAGAGCAGGTTTAATCTTGAGAACGATATTTCCTCTCTCCTCATCATCGTTGTATGCGTCAACAAGAATTGCAAGGAAAAGTCTGTCAACACCTTGGGATGGTTCAATGACCCTTGGAATTACCTTTTGTCCCGTTGTCTCATCGTGAATTGCCAGTTTTTTTCCTGAAACTTTTTGATGTTGAGTAAGGTCATACTGCCCTCTGTTCGCACAGCCGTGAAGTTCTTTAAAACCATGAGGGAAACGGTAGTCAAAGTCAAATGTAGCACTTGAGTAGTGCGAAAGTTCGCTTGGAACATGCTCTCTTAAACGCAAGTTTTCTTGTTTAAGACCTATTTCTTTCGTCAACCACAGGTAGGTCTGAGCGATCCAGTATGCATGCCACTCATCAATTTTTTTCATATCAATAAGATCACCAATACTAAGCGTACTTTCTTTTTCTCCTTGCTCTTGTTGTTCAGATGTCCAGACACTAAGAGAGATTTTTTTTAATTCATCTGTGAGAAGTTCACATTCTGTTTGTTCAGGATGAATGAAGAATTCCAATTCACATTGCTCAAATTCTCTGCAACGAAAGAGAAAATCTCTTGGAGAAATTTCATTTCTAAATGCTTTTCCAATCTGTGCAATTCCAAAAGGAAGTTGCATTCTGCACGTATCTGCAATAAGTCTAAAATTAGGAAAAATAGATTGTGCAGTCTCTGGTCGAAGAAATGCTTGAGCGCTTTTTTCAGCACTTGGACCTACCTGAGTTGAAAACATTAGTTTGAAATCTTCAACCTTTTGAAACTCCCCTTTGCAAAGAGGACATACAAGTCCATGTTTTTCAACGTAGTGATTGATTTGATCTGCAGTAATTCCGTCTGCGTTAATTTTGAGTTCTTCTTCTATGAATGTATCTGCACGTACTTTGTGCTTGCACTTCGAGCAGGTAAGAAGAGGATCGGAGAAGTTATCTACGTGACCTGATGCTTCCCACACACGCGGATTTGTAATGATCGCGCCGTCTTGACCCACCACGCCTTCTCTTGAATCAACATAGAACTTCCACCAAGACTCTTTAATATTATTTTTAAGTGCAACGCCAAGAGGGCCAAAATCAAAAAAACCTGAAAGCCCGCCGTAAATCTCCGCTGCGGGATAGACAAACCCCTTTGCTTTACAAAACGTTGCAATATCTTCAATCTTCATAGCGGTTTTGGTAAGAACGGCCTATTTAAAATTATTGTTGAACAATTCCTGCAACACTAAGTATCGTACCAACACTTAAATACTCTTACTTAGGCGAATAAGATACATGTACGCGGCAATTTTTGATCTTGACGGCGTTATCGTTCTTGCTGAACCTTTTGAAATCGCGAGTATTAATGAGACACTCGCACCATTTAACATTTCTTTTGACTTTGATTATTTTATCAATAGGTTCTCAGGCCAAGGCTCCCGATCTATTTTTGAGCAAATCATTAAAGAGCGCCAACTTGATGTAGATATCGAAGAACTTCTACGAGAAAAACGCAGACGCATGGAAGAAAAAGTTGAAACGCAAACCATTCCTGTCGTTCCTGGCGTTCTTGAATTCATAAAGCAACTTCGCGAACAACATGTCCCTTTTATGGTTGGCACAGGAGGAGATAAAACTACTGCAAGAAAAAAGTTAGAGAAAATCGGTCTTGATATTGACATTATTGCAACAGAAGATGTGAAACGTGGGAAACCTGCTCCTGATATTTATCTTGCTTGCGCAAAGCATTTACGCGTAGATCCTTCTTCTTGTGTTGTTTTTGAGGATGCTCCAAGTGGTGTTCACGCTGCTAAATCTGCGGGGATGAAATGTGTGGGCGTTCTTACCGATACTGATGAGAAACACCTTCTTGATGCGGGAGCTGATAAGACCATTAAGAATTTTGAAGGGCTTGAGTGGGAGCGTCTCATTGAAGAACTCTTCTGAAAGTCTTCTGAATGCGTTCTGAATTGTTACGTTTACTGTTTCTTAGCGTTCTTTTCTAAGCCAAGCAACTTCTCCATCATCAAGCTCTAACTCTTGTGTAAGTTGATCAATAAGTTTAGTGTTTCCTGCTGCTTTGAAATAGGCAACATGTTCAAAAGCTTCCTTGCTTGAACAATGCGTGTGTTCTGCGAGTTTTTGTGCTATGGATTTACGCTTTGCATTCTTCATATTAACTTGCCAGATACGTAAAAGTCTCATTGTTGGTTTGTATTTGGTGAATGTTCTGTATTTTTCTTCTTTTGAGACTGCAATGCCCGCACTAAGATATGCGTAGATGTAAACGAGAAATCTCCAGTGTTGCCATCGTCGTATGCGACGATTCATGATATCTGCACGAGAGAGATAGTCATACGCTCTTGCGAGATCTTCGGGTTTTGTGTATTCTTGAGGCAGGTTATGATCTATCCAGAGCATGATTTCATTATGGTCTTCTGTGACATTGTCAAATGCTCCAAGTGCTACTTGAGGATCTGTTGTTTTGAACACTCTTACTAGCGCTTGTGGAAGAGATTCTTCATGCTCCCTATCTGAGAGTGCGTCCATATCTTTTCGTTCAAGAGATCCTAGTGCTGCGCTAATTTGTAGATCGTTAATTGCTGCTCGAAGATCACCTCCTGAACGTCGCATAATTGATTGTAATTGCGTAGAGTCAAATGCGATCTGTTCTTTTCTGGCAATTTCTTCGAGAACTTTTGATCCCTGCGAGATGCCAATGGGGTGCATTTCGATGAGTTCTGCTTCTTTTCTTAGTGTTTTGAGTTTGTCATTATATGCGTCATTTGCGATGCAAATTACTGGAAAAGCAGATCCTTTGATCATTTTGATCAGTGCAGGAATTCCTCCTCTGTCTTTGGTTCCTGATATTCCATCAATTTCATCAACGAGAATCACCTTCCCCTTTGCGAAAAGAGACATTTGTTTTGACGCTGCTCCCAGAATGTTTTCGATTTGTTCAGGTTTTCTGAAGTCTGACGCGTTAAGTTCGATGAGTTCAAGATTTTTTTGAGCGCTTAGAGCATATGCAAGAGAGGTTTTTCCGCAACCTGGTGGCCCGTAGAGTAGTAACGCCTTTTTCTTTTGTTGCTTGTAGTTATCTATGAAAGCACTGACTTTTTTGATTGCTTCTTCTTGTCCTACAATTTGATCCGTGGTTTTTGGCACGTATTTTTCAACCCATGCTTGTGACATGATGTGATAAAAGTGGTCAGTGCTTTTAAAATCAACGATACGACAAGTAACTTACATAATAAGTATTTTTACTTACATAATAAGATAAATCTTCTTACATCGTAAGTATTTCTCTCTGCTAACAACAAAACACCGCGAAGTATATAAATACCCGCATGCAGAAATCAACCCACATGGCATACGACTTTAAAGAGGAAGAAAAAAAATGGCAAGAGTTCTGGAAAGAACAAAAGATCCACATCTATCACCCCATTGAAGGGAAGGAAGATTACATCATAGATACACCCCCACCCACACTTTCTGGACGCATGCACATAGGCCATGCGAGTTCTTATTCTCAACAAGATTTCATAGCACGTTACAAGCGCATGAGCGGCAAAAATGTCTGCTACCCTTTTGGTACTGATGATAATGGCCTTCCTACCGAGAGACTTGTTGAAAAAGAAAAAAAAGTGCGATCAACAAAAATGGATCGCCAAGAATTCATTGCACTGTGCAACCAAACCATACAAGAACTCAAACCCTCATTTATACAAGATTGGATTTCTATCGGCATGAGTTGCGATTTTGAACACAGCTACTCCACCATAGACCCTCATTGCATAACAACATCCCAAGCAAGTTTTATTGATCTCTTTGAAAAAGGACTTGTGTTCCAAGAAGACTCGCCTATTTCCTGGTGTCCAACGTGCCAGACCGCAATTGCTCAAGCAGAATTTGAAAGCGTCGATAAGAAATCACACTTTAATGATCTCATCTTCACCGTAGGCGGAAAAGAACTCGTCGTGGCAACAACTCGTCCAGAACTTCTTCCAAGCTGCGTTGCTATTTTCGTTCACCCAGATGATGAGAGATATACAGAATTCATAGGAAAGCATGCAAAAGTGCCTCTCTACTCCTTTGAAGTACCCATTCTCGCCGACGAAAAAGCAGATCCCCAAAAAGGAACGGGCGCAGTTATGTGTTGCACCTTTGGCGATCAAACAGACGTGGAGTGGTGGCGAAAACACAACCTACCCCTCAAAGTTTCCATCAATCGCGACGGAACAATGAATGACAATGCAGGAAAATATGCAGGTCTTAAAATAAAAGATGCTCGTAAAGCAATAATTGAAGATCTCAAAGAAGCAGGACTTCTCCCACTGCAAAAAGAAATAGTCCACCCAGTAAACACACATGAGCGTTGTGGGACAGATCTGGAAATCCTTAAAACAAAGCAATGGTTTGTTCGCGTTCTTGATAAGAAACAAGAACTTCTTGATGCCGGTGATCGGATTAATTGGTACCCCTCACATATGAAAGTACGTTATAAGCACTGGGTTGAAAACCTTAACTGGGACTGGTGCATTTCACGTCAAAGACACTTTGGCGTTCCTTTCCCCGTATGGTACGAAAAAGATACGGGAAAGGTCATTGTCGCATCAAGAGATGAGCTTCCAGTAGATCCTCTTTCATCGAGGCCAAAGCACTACACAGGTACAAGCGAACTCGTTCCCGAAACTGATGTTATGGATACCTGGGCAACATCCTCAGTCACACCTCAAATCATCACCAATTGGGCTGACAAAGGAGGATATGACCTCACCCCAGATCAGTTTCCCACTTCAATGCGACCACAAGCGCATGACATCATTCGTACATGGGCTTTTTACACCATTGTTAAAGCACTCTACAACAACGCAGATATTCCTTGGAAGGACATCGTAATTTCAGGTCACGTTCTTGATCCAAAAGGAAATAAGATGAGTAAATCCAAAGGAAATGTTGTTGATCCTCGCATCATTCTTGAAAAATACGGAGCAGATGCTCTTCGTTTCTGGACAGCATCATCAAAACTTGGAGATGATATTCCTTTCCAGGAAAAAGATGTGCAAACAGGAAAGAAAACCGTTACCAAACTCGCAAATGCCTCAAACTTTGTACTCATGCATCTTGAGGATTATGATGGCACACATCCTGAACAAATTCTCGTCATGGACAAATGGCTCTTAAGTAAGGCACAAAAAACAATTCGGGCGGCAACAGAATCATTTGAAAAATACGAATACGTGCGTTGCAAGATGGAAACTGAAAAACTCTTCTGGACGTATTTTTGTGACAATTATCTTGAAATTTGTAAGGATCGTATTTACAATCCAGACAGAAGAGGTGTTGAAGAAAGAAAAAGTGCCCAATATGCGCTTTCTAAAACACTCCTTACTATTCTCAAACTCTTCGCACCCATCATGCCACACATCACGGAGAGCGTTTATCAAAAAGCATTTGCCAAACAAGAGGGATGTGTTTCAATCCACGTGAGCAACTGGCCAAAAGTTGATGAGAACCTCATAGATCTTGAAGCAGAACACGCAGGAGATGCAGCAATTGCAATTATCTCTGCGGTGCGTAAATTCAAATCAGAACAAAAAGTCTCGCTTAAAACTCCCGTGCAAACACTTAGCATTCATTGTGATGATCTTATGCAACAGCACATAGAAAGTGTTATGGATGATCTAAAAGCCGTAACCGGCGCGCAAAACGTTGTTTTTGGGAATGGAGAGATTGACACGGGCTTTGA
>RFJL01000064.1 GCA_003695435.1 Candidatus Woesearchaeota archaeon | reverse complement strand
TGTTATCATAGAGCGCATCACTCACCAACTCTCACAAGCAGATATTGATCAAATTTATGAACGAACAGGCATCCCTCTCTCAAGGGATGTTACGTTTTATCTGAGAGGAAAAAATACGAGTGCACGAGGAATAACTGTCCTAAAAAACAGAAGTTCTTTGAAACCGCAATCTCTCTACCCTCGAGCAACAAACATCTTGATGGTGGGGGACATGATGTGGTATGAAAAATCTCTTACTGATGAGAACACCACGTTTAAAAAAGAGTTATTTGACAAAAGGTACCGCATGGGCAAGGCTTTTGCTTCAAGTCTCGTTGAAGGTCTAATTCTGCTTTACAGAGCAGAATAATTTTTTTTAAGGACATAAGGCTTAAATAAAGAAAATGTTCTTTCTTACCAATGGATCAAGAAGTTCTTAACAAGCTTATAAGAGCAGGACAAGTCTCAGTAGGTGCGTTGCAAGAAGGTGCAAAGCTTGTCAAACCCGGTGCTAAGTTGATGGATGTTGCACGCGCAATGGAACAATACATTCTTGACAAGGGACTTGAAATAGCATTTCCCGCAAACATTTCCCTCAACAGCACCGCAGCTCACGACAGCGCAAGAATAGACGACGAACGCACCTTTACTGATCAAGATGTTGTCAAACTAGATATCGGAGCTCATCAAGAGGGGTATTGTGGTGACAACGCGGTAACAATAGATCTCTCAGGAAAACACACAGACCTAATCAAAGCATCACGCGAAGCACTACTCAATGTAGAAAAAATACTCGCTCCGGGAATTACTCTTGGAGAAATTGGAAAAACCGTACAAGAAACAATTGAGAGTCATGGTTTTAATCCCGTGCGCAACCTTGCAGGCCACACCATAGAACCATACACTTTGCATGCAGGCCTCTCCATTCCCAATTATGACACCAAAGACAAAACACCTCTCGAAGAAGGCATGGTGTGTGCAATTGAACCATTTGCAACAACAGGATCTGGGTTTATCGAAGAGAGAGGACATGCTTCTATTCATGCACTAGTGCGTAGAGTTCCTGTACGATCACCAATTTCTCGACGCGTGCAGGATTTTTTGGCAACTCGTCACGGTCTTCCATTTTCTGAGAGGTGGGTACACGAAGAATTCGGAGCACAGGCAAAACTTGCAATGGCAGAACTCAAACGCGTAGGTGCCATTCGATCATACCCTCCGCTGGTTGATCGCGACGGCGGATTAATCTCACAAGCAGAACATTTGTTTATCATTGGTGAGAGGACGATAGTCACAACAAAGAAAAAAGAGTAATCTGATTGCACAAGGTCATTTGATACGCATGTCTAAAGAATTGTTAAACGAGATATTACGAAAATACTCATGCAACAGGAACAAGTTTTTTTACAATCTCTTCAACTGTTAACTCTTCTTTTTCCCCAGTGGCCATGTTTTTAAGTTGTAATCGTCCAGATGCAAGTTCATTTTCCCCGACAATAAGTGCAAAAGGAATATTATAGAAATTGCAATACTCTAAGTTTTTTGAAATGCCTTTTCCAAGCAAATCCATATCAACGTTAAGTCCATAAGAGCGTAGTTGATCTGCGATTTTAACACATTCAGAAACAGTTTTGATAGGAACAATAAATATCTCTGTTACTGTTTTTTGCGTTAGGGACTCTTGCTTTTTGAGCATGTCGGTTATGGGCTCAATGCCAAAACTACATCCCACTGCAGGATACTCGCGTCCTCCCCCGACAAACTCCCCAATCATTGAATCATAACGTCCTCCAGAACCCAGTGCGCGATCATAACTTCCATCAGCAAGAAACACTTCAAAGACAGTACCTGTGTAATAGGCAAGACCTCTTGCAAGAGCAAAAGAAATCTCGACATTGGTATCATCAAGATATGAGAGCAACTCTTTAAGCTCATCAATTCCTTCACAGGATCCAATAAGCTCTTCAAGTTTAGCAAGAAGCTTTTGATTATCTCCATCAAGGTCAAGAACAGCTTCAATCTTATTACACACTTCATCATCACAACCAATGCCTCTTAGCTCTTTTTTGACCTCTTCAAGTCCTATCTTGTCAAGTTTATCAATGATAAGAACAGCCTCAAGAAGTTTATCTTTTGCGACTCCTGCCCAAGAAAGATAAGTATCAAGCACTTTTCGATTATTCACTTTAATTATAACATCCATATCGATCTCTTTGAAAAATGCCTGGAAAATTTTAATGCAATCAGCATCTGCAAGCATACTCTTCGTCCCTACAATATCTGCATCGCACTGATAAAATTCACGATAACGTCCAAGCTTAATAGGGCCATCCCTAAACACGGGACCTATTGCGTAGCGCTTAAATGGCATCTTCAGGGATCGTCTCATTCCAACGTAACGCGCAAAAGGAACGGTTAGATCATAGCGAAGGCACAAATCACGTCCTCCTTGGTCATTAAGTCTAAATGTTTCTTTAAGGATTTCTGAGCCTCCTGCATACTTTGCAGCAAGGATATCAAAACGTTCAAGAACGGGTGTTTCAACGGGGCTGAAACCATAACGCTCAAAGATGCGTCTAAGTGTTGAGAAGAGATTATTACGTAAGATCATATCTTGTGGATCAAAGTCTCGCGTTCCTTTAGCGTTTAAGAGTTCCATAGCAGAGAAGGGAACTTTGGGTGTTTATAAAAGTGTTCCAAAATAAGACTGTGGATATTGTTTTATAGTGGCCTATTGATGTACTAGAAACTGTTGGAATTCTCTTTTTCTTTTTTAATCCCCTTTTCCCTTGTTTCGTCCTCGAAGCTCAACAACGTCTAAGCGTTTGAGAATTTCTTTTGCATCAAGTTGTTTTGAGTATTCTTCGAGGATGATGTTGAACGCTTCGTTTGCGATGTCCCAGTGTTTAGATTCTAGGGCGTGTTTTAAGAGGTGAAGATCAACTGCTTTATCTTCTCTTTTTTTAGAGATCTGTGCAAGGCCGAAGTCAATAAAGTACAACTTGCCCTCTTCTTCATTTAAAATCATGTTTGATGTGGTAAGATCTCCGTGAATAATATCGTGTGAGTGAAGAATGCCGATGAGTCTTCCGATTTCTTTTGCGTGTTCAAGAATGAATACGTCTTTTATTGGAGGTCCTCTGATTTTTTCCATGATGATGGTAAATGTTTCTTTTCTGAGAAGTCTGGGTGCGGGAAATGCAATCTCCTCAAGTTTTTTGAGGATTTTTGCTTCTCTATTCGTTCGGAATTTTCTCAAAGAAGTATCTAGTTCAAAGTGGCGGTAGGTCTTTTCAATACGCTCTTTATGAATGGTGCCGTTCTTTTCATAAATTTTCGCTTCGGCTCCTTGAAAAAGTAATTCCATTTTGTAAAAGGACGTTATGTGATTTTTAAGAGTTGCGTTAGCTTTTTATCTTTGTTGTACATTCTTTTTGTTTAACACATTGAAGAGAGGTGTTTACTATATTGATCTGTTTTTTCTTTATGTAGTCCAGGTCATTATACACATCCTCTTCATACTAAAGCGCTGTGAGACTATAAGATAAGTAAGAGAAGGGCGTTGTATAACGAACAGCACCTAAGTTGAGGGACGAGAACATGATGCCCATAAAGGACTTATTAAACAAAATCAAATGGGATGAGCGTGAAACTGAATCCGAGTATGAGATTGGCTATTTTGATAGAATAGCAAACAAGCTCATATTTGTAGATTTGATGGAAGTAGAGGTACGAGATGGTGTGCTGATTGATTGGATTGATGATAGGGAAGTAACCATTCCCTTTCATAGGATCAAAGAGGTGAAGAAAAAAGGAGTTGTTGTGTGGAAAGGGGAACATTAGTGACTGGTTCAACTAACACATCACACATTGCGTGACTTGTATCACTGCAGTTACGTAAAGTCATGCGTTTTTTTTTTAAAAAAAAACGTACTGAGTTGCCTTTGATTTTACGCTGATTTAAGCAGATTGTTTCTTCCAGAAAACAGTTGCAGCGTGAGTTGGAGGGTTGTCGGGAGAAGACGTATGAAGACGTAGGAAAACGTAATATGGTGTACGCAGTCATTTTAGGTGCAGGTGCCTCTTGAAGCAGTATGCCTCATGTAAGGTACTGTAACATTTATATATCTGTGTTCTTGAAACCACTTTCTTATGACGGAGAACATTGCTCAAATCGCTCTGGAATTGGCATACTCGCCTAAGTCTCGAGAGACTGATATTGGGAGAGCAGTAGAATTAAGAGACTACTCGGTGTTCCTTAATACGAAAAGCACACCGCCTTTTTTGTGGATCGCACCAAGGGACTCATTACAAGCAGTGTATGTTTGCAAAGGCATGTTAGATAAAGATGGAAGTTTTGTACCTCTTACGAGCGAACAACAAATTCGAGATGAGTCTTGGCTTCACGCGTTTGAGAAAGACATTTTGCATTATAACGGTGCTTCCCCTCTTGAACTCTTCTTACATCAACATCCGCGCGTAAAACAAGTTCTTGAAAATCTCTCAGTTCTGGGTACTTCGTATTTTTGAGAGAGAATCTCAGCAGGGGTTATCTATTTCTTTAGTCCAAGTGCATCGCGCACAATAGTGTAGTGATCAAAGCAGAAGCGATCTTTATACTGTTCAAGATCATTAAGGTCTATCCACAGCAAGGATTTTGCGTCACTTTGAGCCGTTGCTTCTCCTGATACTTCGCACAGATAAGCAGTTGATGCATAATCTCCTCTTGGATCACGTCCAGGCGTGTCATAATATCCTATTTCTTGATGGTTGTCAACATCAAGACCTACTTCTTCTTTAACCTCTCGTACAAGTGCTTGCTCCTTAGTCTCGCCCGGTTTGACTTTGCCTCCTGGAAGAGCAAGACCGAACGGAAAGTTTTTTCGCTCAATGACGAGGAGCTTATTATTGCGAATGATAATGGCATCAACGGTTTGAATCATAAGAGACTCCTCACTCCTTTATGTCCAAGATACGCTGCGGGAATAAAGGTAAACCAGTGACTAAAACCAACAAGTGCAAGAAGCACTAAGTAGAGAGAAATAGCAAGGTCAAGATGTGAGTGAATGTCACCGAAGAACAAGAGTCCTTTTCCTGCCAAGTAGATGAATGCAAGGGCAATTACTTTCCAGTACATTCCAAAAGAAAAGTGGAGGAGTAAGAGCACTGCTACGGCGAAGAGGTCCATGATTCCAAAAAGTTTGACAATCATTGTGATGAGATATGAAGAAAAAATGATTGATTTGTCCTGCCTATGATTTGCAGGACAATAACTTGTCTAAGAGCAACCCTCGCTGTTACCGCAGTTCAGGCATTTATAACAAGCACCGTTACGCACGGTGATATGTCCGCACTTACTACAAGCAGGAGCATCTCCCATCATAGAAGATGCATGTGCATTTGCGGCATCTAGTGCAGGGTTTGAATTTTCTTCTTTGTTCTCAATGATCTCAACGTCTCTCTTATCTGACTGAGACATTGTCTTAGAGTCAGGCTTAACGTGCACAAAGTCTGTTTGACCAAGGTAGAGCATACCAAGAGCTCTGAATGCGAAGTCAATCACAGACGTGCAGGTTTTAATGTTGGGATGGTCAACCATTCCGTTTGGCTCGAAACGAGTAAACGTGAAGGTGTCTACATATTCCTTTAGTGGAACGCCGTATTGCAAGCCCTTTGAGACGGAGATTGCAAGACAGTTGAGAAGGCTCCTGTACGCAGCTCCTTCCTTATGCATGTCAATGAAAATTTCTCCTAACGATCCATCTTCGTATTCTCCGGTTCTGATGTAGATTTTGTTGCCTGCAACACTTGCTTCAACAGTTGTTCCTCGTCGGTGTTTTGGAAGCGGTCTTCTAAATTGTTGCTTGATAATCTGGGGTTTAGCATCCACTTTATCCTCTTTTGCCTCATCTTGAGAGGTGTTAAGAGGTTGAGATGCTTTACAACCATCGCGATAAAGTGCGATTGCTTTAAGACCTAGTTTCCATCCTTGCAAGTGGATTTCTGCTATGTCTTCAACAGTTGCATCGTTAGGAAGATTAACTGTTTTAGAGATCGCACCTGAGATGAATGGCTGCACTGCTGCCATCATTTTAACGTGACCCATTGGTGCGATAAAGCGCTTTCCAATACCGCATTTATTTGCAGTATCAAAGACGGGCAAGTGTTCTTCTTTGAGGTGGGGTGCTCCTTCTAGTGTTTGAGCTCCGCCGATATAGATTTGAAGCTCTTTTATTCTTTCTTGAGAAATTCCTTTACTTCGTAAGGATTTCGGGTTGATTTCTGGTGTGAAATCATCAAAGCTTTTGGATTTTTCAATAGCTTCTTCTGCTTTTTTGATTTGTTCCTCCGTAAATCCTAAGGAGTGAAGCTCTTCTCGTGAAACAGGTGCTCCGTCAAACGTTCCCCTTCCAAGAACGTATTCGATCATATCTTCTATTTGTTCTTCAGAGTACCCTAGGGTTTTGAGCGCGCGGGGAATACTTTGATTGATAATTCTAAAGTATCCTCCTCCTGCAAGTTTCTTATACTTGACAATGGCAAATTCTGGCTCAACACCTGTGGTATCACAATCCATGAGAAGCCCGATGGTACCTGTTGGGGCAATAACTGTTGCTTGTGCGTTTCTATAACCGTATTTTTCTCCTTGTGCCACTGCTTTATCCCAGTCTTCTCTTGCAGCGTCGAGAAGGTCTTTTGGACAGTAACGCACATCAATTTTATATGCTGCATCTCTGTGCATGCGCATAACGTTAAGCATGGGTTCTCTGTTTTTTTCAAAACCCTTGAAGGGTCCTACAACTGCTGCCATCTCAGCAGAAGTAAGGTAGGCGTGTCCTGTCATAATTGCAGTGATAGCAGCTGCAACTGCACGTCCTTCCTCACTGTCATAAGCAAGCCCTTTACACATGAGAACTGTTCCAAGGTTCGCATAGCCAAGACCAAGTGGGCGATACTCATGAGAGTTCTTTGCAATCTCTTTTGTTGGATAACTTGAGAGATCCACTAAGATTTCTTGTGCTATGAACATGATTCTATTCGCGTGGCGGTAAGCTTCAATGTCGAGCTCTCCGTTTTCTTTGAGGTAGTGGATAAGGTTAACCGATGCAAGGTTACATGCGGAGTTATCAAGAAACATGTACTCTGAGCAGGGGTTTGATGCGTTGATCCTATCCGTGTTAGGACAGGTGTGCCATTTGTTAATGGTGGTGTCAAATTGCACACCGGGATCTGCACATCTCCAAGCAGAATAGTTGATTTTATCCCAAAGTTCTTTTGCGTCGTATTCTTGGACAACTTCTCCGGTTGTTCTCATCGTGGTGCGCCATTTTTTTCCTTCAAGAACTGCGTTCATGAAGCTATCTGGAAGGCGTACTGAGTTGTTGGAGTTTTGTCCTGCTACTGTTTTGTACGCTTCTCCGTTGAAGTCAGATTCGTATCCTGCTGCGATGAGTGCAAGAGCTTTTTCTTCTTCTTTTACTTTCCATGTGATGAAGTCTTCTATCTCGGGATGATCCATGTCAAGGCAGACCATCTTAGCAGCTCTTCTTGTGGTTCCCCCTGATTTTGTTGCTCCCGCTCCTCGATCAAACACTTCAAGGAAGCTCATAAGTCCTGACGAGGTTCCACCTCCGGATAACTTTTCTTGTTTACCTCGTATTTTGGAAAAGTTTGTTCCTGTTCCTGATCCGTATTTGAAGAGTTTTGCTTCTGCTTTGATGAGATCAAAAATTGCCATGAGGTCGTCTTCGACGGATTGGATGAAACAAGCAGAACATTGGGGTCGCATATAATTTCCTTCAATTTCAACAATCTCGCCTTTGTTAAAATCCCATGCGTAGTTTCCTCCAGATCCTTTAATACCATATTCTTGGAAGAGTCCACAGTTAAACCACACGGGTGAGTTGAACGCTGCGCGTTGGGTGATGAGTAAGTAGGAGAGTTCATCTTCAAAACTTTGCGCGTCCTCTGCAGTTTTGAAGTATTTTTTTTCTTCACCAAATGTGCGAATGGTGTGAGCAATTCTACGAACAACTTGGCGTGCTGAAATCTCGCTTCCTGTTTCAGGAACGCCTGCTTTTCTGAAGTATTTTGAGGCGATGATGTCTGTTGCTAGTTGAGAGAACTGTTTTGGCACTTCAATGCCTCTCATCTCGAAGACAATAGAACCATCGGGATTGGTAATTACTGAGTCTCTTTTTTCGTACTCTACTTGGTCAAGGGGGTTTACTCCCGGAGTGGTGTGTCTGCGCTCTATGCTTAATCCTTGTGTGTCAAATTCTAACAACTATCATCACCTCTTTTTTTGTTTTATTTTCTTGTTCGTAACAATTTGTGTACTTCTTTTTCGAAATCCCCTAAGTCCGCAAATTCGCGGTAAACTGATGCAAAGCGTACGTAAGCAACTTTGTCCAGTTTTTTGAGGTGTTTCATAACAGCCTCACCTATTTTTTTTGTGGGAATTTCTGTTTCGGTTTGCTGTCGAAGATCCAACTCAATGGAGTCTGCTAGATCTTCAAGCATCTCATCCGTTATGGGTCGTTTCTCGCAAGCTCGTTTGATGCCTTTGAGAAGTTTTTCGCGTTCGAAGGGTTGTTTTTCTCCTGATTTTTTAACAACGGTGAGAAGTACCTGTTCAACGCGCTCATAGGTTGTAAACCGCTTACCGCAATTGAGACATTCACGTCTTCTTCTTGTGGTATCCCCTTGCTCGTTTTCACGCTTGTCAACGACTCTTGTTCCGTCATTAAGGCAATAGGGACATTTCATAGTATTATACAACCTGTTGTGGTTTGAGGGTTCTAAGTACACAACCTGTTGTGGTAAAAAGAAAATGTCATTTTTAAAGTTTGTGATGCTACGAACGATATGTTTTGAAGATACATGTTAGAAAAGAACTGTGTTTAAATACTGAACTACTCAAAAGTAAATCATGGGTGTGTTGTTGGGTGCTATCTCTTCAAGGATTGCACTATGTGGGCGGAGGTACTAAAGAAGGAATTCTTAAAAAGAAGGTTCACCTTGCAGAAAAGAATGAAAGAACTTTTTGAAGCACTACCTCAGGTACCCTTCGATCGTGCAAAAAGGTATAATCTTCTTGATACGTGCTATGTATGGCATATGCTTGAACATCCAAAAGAACGCAAACGTATGAAAGCAAGAGGGTCTCTTGCAATAACATCATTTACGGCAAAAGAATTGGAGTACACAAAGAAGAAAGTTAAATCCTCAGACAAACATGCCTTGCGAGAGTTTTTGAAAGAAAGTGGCGTGGTTATTATTTCTCTTCCTGTAGAGCCTGGACAAGTGCGTAAAGAGAAAGCTTTTGTTGCGTCAATAGAGCCAGAACTTCTTCAACACATTCCTGACGCATCAGATGCTGTAATTGCAGCAGTGGCACTTGCAACAAAATCAGACTTGTATACAAAAGATAAGCACCATCTCTTCACAGCAGAGCTTGAGAATTTCTTGAATGAGCACAACGTATGGGTGTATCACTAAGAACAAACAAAGAGCGTAACCAAAATAAAAAGAATATCAAAGTAAAAAGAAGAGAAAAGAGAACAAAACGAGAGTAAAAGAATTACTCCTGAGCTACCTCTGATGCACTTTCTTCTTCAACAGCAGTTGTTGGTTGTAACTCCTCTTTTGAAGATTCCACAGACGCTTGCTCTGGCTGTTCTGTTTCTTCGACTTGAGTTTTTTGTGGTGTGACTTCTTGCTGTTTGGTTGCTTCTTTTCGAGATCTGCGCTCTCTTCTTTGCGGTCTTTCTGAGGTGAACACTACTTCTTCATCGGTAAGCGGTTCACCTTCGATGCGTTCAATAACGCGCATTTCAAGAGCGCGAAGAGGGTAAATCTTTGAAATATTCTTCTTAGATTCCTTGAGCAGCTTTCCTGTGAGAATATCGAGCATAACTGCATCCCAGCTCTTCTCTTTAAGCGCATTTCTACAATCGTAGATGAATCTTTTTCTCATGAGCGTTTTAACTGCTCTTGATGTATGTCCTTCAGTAATCATGAGGGGTTTGATACGAACAGAAACATTGTCTTTAGTGGTTGCAACAAATGAATCATCTACACGATCTTTTCCGCGTTTGACTTTTCTGCGAATAGTAGAGGGAATCATTTCATATCGTTTAACAGTGGTATGACACACTCCGCCTTGAACTTTGTTCACTTCAAAAGTGATTTTATGGTTCTGAGCTTTCATATTGCCTGTAAGTGTTGCCATATTTACTTGGACTCTGCGTCCATTAAGAAGTTCAGGATCAGAACTAAGTGTTTCTCCAATTTCTTGCTCCTTGAAGAGTTTGGGCGCAAGTACTTTGAACCATTTCTTTTTCTTCCACTTGTCTGTTGACTTTGTGTTTTTTCTCTTCGCTTTAGCCATTTCTGGGTGAAATTCAATCAGGTGGTTTATAAAGGTAACTATTTGGGCTACGCAGGGTAGTGTAGATTTGCTCAGTTACTCTCTGTTCTCGTACTCTATTCTTGTGAAAAGATGCTAAAATGGGCTGTTTAGGTAGTGCGAGGGGGTGCAGTGTTGCAAGAGGTGGTTTGTGGTGCAGAAAGTTGAGCAGGGTCACTATAGTACTTAGGATCACAATGTGATTAATTGCAATATGGTTGTGTAGATGAGTATATAGAGGATAGGGGTGTTGCGTGGAGTGTGCTCAAATAGCAAGGTTACTTGTTGAAGGCCATAAAGAGATACTTTTATAAAGCATTGCAGAGGTTTTGATGGAAAAACATCTGCGGGACACACCATCCTGCACTGTAATCCGCGAGGATAAATACTATGAGCATGTACAAAGCAGATATCAATCAGCTCTTGGAATTAACAGCTAAGAAACTTCAAGAGATAGAACAAATTAAAGCGCCAGAGTGGGCACCTTTTGTTAAAACAGGTGTGCACAAAGAGCGCCCACCGGTACGTCAAGACTGGTGGTATATCAGAGCAGCAAGTATTCTTAGAACCGTTCGCTTAAAAGGTCCTATTGGCGTAAACAAATTACGCGTCAAGTATGGGGGCCGCAAAAGCAGAGGGTACAAACCCGAACGATTCAGAAAAGGTTCTGGCAATATTATTCGTAAAGCACTTCAACAACTACGTGCAGCGGGACTTATTGAACAAAAAGAAGAACACGGGTACAAGGGAAACGTCATTACCGGAAAAGGTATGTCTTTGCTTGACCAAGTGGCAAAGGAGGTTGCAGCAAATGGCAAGAAATAAGCACCTCTCACGAAAACTGCGTCTAGCAAAGCGAGGACGCCAGACTAGATGGGCTCCTTTTTGGACAATTCCAAAGAAATACGGCAAGGGACGTCGCGTTCATCCAGCTCGACTAACGCATGTTAAGCGAAGCTGGCGTAGAACAAATACGAAGGTATAGAGAACATGGCACAAAGAACTTACGTTATACCGCTTCGAAGAGAATTCCTCAAAGTTCCACGCTATCAAAGATCCAAAAAAGCAATTACTGCGATCAGAGAATTCTTGGTCAAGCACTTGAAGACTGACAAAGTACTTCTGGGACCAAAACTCAACGAAACGGTGTGGAAAGATGGCATTAAGAGTCCTCCACACAAAGTGAAAGTAACTGCATCAATTGTTGATGGCGTTGCTAAAGTTGAGCTCTTCGGACATGAATATCCAAAAGCTATTGAGAAAGCAACCAAAGCTCCTCAAGGTCTGAAAGAAAAACTTCAAGCAGCAGTCTCTGATGTTAAAGGCGGTTCAAAGGCACAGACTTCTTCACAAGAAACCTCCGCAAAGGAAGAAGAACCCAAAGCAGAGTCAAAAGCGCAGGAAAAGGCGCAAACAAAAGAAGAAGCATCTAAGTCAAAGGCAGCAGAGGCTAAAAAAGAAGCAAAAGATTCTCAGAAAAAGGAATCCAAACCCGTAAAAGAAGGAAAACCAAAATCTGAGAAGAAGGCTGAACCTGCAAAAGACGCTGCTAAGAAGTAAGTCTAAATTATTTTCAATTCCTTTTCAATTCATTTGAATTTTTTTACCCTGGAAACGGGGATGTCAACCCATCATGAATCGTCCAAATAATCTAACTATTAGCCAATCAATTCTAGATAGAACTTGTTTTAGTGGTGTAGGTATTAGCGCAGGGTATGCATTTGAGGTGCACAGCAATGGGTAAGCTTCCTTTTGAGCGTGGAACACGAGAGGTGCTCATCAAAAGAGATGCAAAAACATCTGAGAAGTTTGGTAAACGACCTGAAGAGCGCACTGTTGAAGAGCTTCTCACCTGTGGTATTGTGAACATTGACAAGCCAAAAGGACCGACCTCTCATCAAGTCTCCGCCTACGTACGAGACATTCTTGGCGTTGATAAAACAGGTCATTCAGGAACGCTTGACCCAAAAGTTACCGGCGTGCTACCCGTTGCGTACGGAAGAGCAACCCGCATTGTACAGGCTCTTCTTCCTGCAGGAAAAGAATATGTGTGCATTATGCACTTACACAAACCTGTTCCCGAACAAGAAATTAAAGACGTGATGTCAACCTTTGTCGGCAAGATTAAACAATTACCGCCAATCAAGTCCGCAGTAAAACGTGATTGGAGATATCGAAAAGTGTATTACATTGACATCCATGAAATTGACGGACAAGATGTCTTGTTCACCATAGGTTGTCAAGCAGGAACCTACATTCGTAAGATTTGCCATGACATTGGCCAAGCACTTGGCGTAGGCGCACACATGGCAGAACTTCGTAGAACAAAAGCAGGACCCTTCCAAGAGGATACTGCAGTTGATCTTTACACTCTCAAAGATGCTCTGATCTTCTACCGAGAAGATGGCAAAGAGCAATTCATTCGAGAGTGCTTGTTTCCCATTGAAAAGGCGGTGGAACACCTGCATAAAGTGTGGGTGCTTGACTCTGCTGTGAACTCTTTAGTAAACGGCGCGAATTTAAAACTGCCAGGAGTGGCAAAGATTGAAACAGAAGCTCAGATTGACGATCTTGTTGCAGTATTCACACTAAAAGATGAGCTCATCGCACTAGGTCGCTTGAAGATGCTTCCTTCCGAAGTTATGAAGAAGGATACTGGCGTTGTGGTAAAAGTTGAGAAAGTTTTCATGGAAAAAGGAATTTATCCTAAAATTGAGAAGAGTTAAGTGCGATAAGAGTTGTTATGAGTTGTTAGGTGGTTTTCTCATTCGTTCTATTGTTTGGGTTATGTGTGGCGATACTGTGTGTGGTGGTGAAATGTTTAAATAAGAGGTGAGCATGGAGGGTCCTATGAAACACGTGTTTTTTTCCCTGATGCTTCTTGTGATGATGACTAGTTGCATGCCTCAACAAGCTGGAGGATCGCAACAAGAGCGATGCGAATTATTGGGTGGCAAGTATCTTGACGAATTCGACGAATGTGAAGGCATATCTCAAGAGCAATGTGCAGAACTAGGTGGTGTGTTTAATGAATGTGCATCAGCTTGCAGGCATGACCCTAACGCAAGGTTTTGTACGATGCAATGCGTGCAAGTGTGCTCTTTTAGGTAGATTTTTCTTCCCCTCGAAGACCTTTTTTTGATCTGCGTACTGTGGCATTCCTTGTCTCCTCCTTGTTTTGATGTTGATTGTCCTTGGATTGTCGTTGTGGCGTCTTTCGCGGGTGTTTATAATCTCTTTTACTTTATCTGGGTATATCATCAAGAGACCATTCAAGCACATGCTTGAACCTACTGCGGATCTATGCTCTTATGGGGGTCTCCCTCGGGTTACTGCATTTCTCGTTTATAGAAGAGGTATGTCTATGCCAAGGTTGTGTAACATGATCGTGTAAAGCGTGATGATTGCGGCAAAGATAAAAACAATCACAACAAGCTGGTATTTTATGTGGTGCTGGTGATATGCTTTTCTTTGCGAATGGGTGACTTTGTCAATGAGTTCATCACCAAAGAAAACGGAGAGAAACGTGCCAATCGCACTTAATATGATAATTCCCCAAAACGGCCATGGTGTGGTGAGGATGGTGTAGAAAAGACGCAAGACAAGGGTGCTCTCATAGGTTTGTGGTGAGATGATGAGAACAAGGATATTGAGCAGTCCTGCAAAAACCCAGACAAAAATCTCTGAGTAGAGCATACGTATCTTAAGGATTAGTCGTAGGGGAAAATCAAGCAGGAACCCTGCATCTGCTACAGGGGTGCAAAAGACAAAGAAGGACCAGGTAAGAGCAGTTACGAGAATGCCTTTATCGACACCGTAGCGAGAAGCAGCAAAAGCGAAATAACCTAAGAAAACTCCAAGGACTGCAAGAAACTTGACAAGTGCCGCACGTTTAGTTTCGTGATGAATAAGGGGGTGTTTTTTGCAATTCTCAATAAATTTTTTAACGTGCATATCGCGCAAGAATATGAAGAAGTATTTAAATGTAAATAAAAAGATGAGAAAAAATTAATCAACATGCTTTGTCTTTAAGCTTCTGCTCTGGTAACGTTAACTGCTTTTGGTCCACGTTCTCCTTGTTCAACGTCGAAGGTTACTTCGTCATTGTCGTGGAGGCGTACGCCTTCTGCAATACCTGTCGTGTGGACAAAATAGTCGGTGCCGTCGTCGCCTACGATAAAACCGTAGCCGTTATTTTCGTTGAAAAACTTTACTTTTCCATTCATGTTCTTATACTCCGAATAAGGGTAATTTGATCGAGAAAACGATACGCTTACTTGATACTCTTACTTTATTCACTTATGTTACCTAGTATTTTGCAGGGGTATTTAAGACTATGCTTTAGGGAGGCGAATCCTATATATGGGTCAGATGTTCTTCTTGTGCGTAGAGAGGTGATGAAAACATGGCAAAATTAGATATCAAGGCATTCTCCCTTGCAGGAGGTATTCTCTGGGGTGCTGCGTGTGTTGTCCTGGGAATTGTTGCAACAACGGGATATGGTGCGAGCATGGTAAGCGCACTCTCTTCAGTCTATATCGGTTATTCAGTAGGGATTATTGGCGCGCTCATAGGCGGTTTATGGGCGTTTATTGACGCCGCAATTGGTTGTGCGATCTTTGCGTGGCTCTACAACAAACTCCAATGAACAGAGAACAGAGAAGATCAAACCTCTTAGTAGATCCTCTTTGAAGTTGCCTTCTGTGCGATACTCTTGGATGTACGACTACTGCTAAAAGGGGGAACTTTTTGGTTGAGCTCAGCAATTCTTTTTGCGCCGATCAACACGTCGAGTATTGTGTGCCCTGTTCTTGCTAAAAAATAAGAATAGGACGGGGAAAAGGACGAAGGGCAAAAGAAGGGCAGTCAAAAGCGCGCATAGCTTGGTGAATTCTTTTGATTCTTTAACTTCGAGTACGTGAGTTGTTTCCACTAGCGTTGTTTCGTTCTCTTTGAAGCGCATAAGGATCTCGTAGTTACCTGCGGGAAATGTTGTGATGAAGGTTACTCGATCACCTTGTGCGTGGAGCGTTCCTGCAAAAACCGTTTTCTCATCGTCACTCACACGAAGATAGAGGCTCTCAAAGGGAATGACTTCTTGGGTTGATGCATTTACTAGATTGAATGCAAGTGATGTTTGTTCTCCTGCAAGAATTTCTTCTGGTGAGTAGCCGAAATCAACTAAGTACTCTCCTAGTACAACATCACTTCCTGCGTCAAGGTGTGCGTGAAGGGGAACAAGTAAGAGTATAAAAAGAATCACGGGCATTGCAGTGGTTCTTTTTAGGGGGTGGAAGGGTTTTCCTGTTGCGGATCGTTTCATCGTGTGGTTGTTTGTATTGTGGGTGCGGGTAGTTTGTAGTTGGGTGGATGGTGTTAACTGTGCGGACAGTTAAAAACTTTGTGATTACAAAATAATTACATTTATATATGGTTGTAGATTAACTTAGTAAATAATATCGACATATTTAAAAATAAATGTGATTACTAAGTAATTACATTAAACTAAAATTAACCTTAACTAAAATTATGAAAAAGGCAAGCACCTCAGATATTTGTTTTGCAAACAAAGTAGTCAAACAGGGAAATAGTTATTGTGTTCGCATACCAAAAGGGGTTCTTGAATACCTTAACATAGAAGGTGGAGATATTGTCAAAGTCATCATCGGTCGCGATGATACTGAGGTGAAAAAATGATAGACTTTCTCACTTCAACGTTTATTTCTCCACTCTGGCTTGTCACCCTTCTCTTTGCTCTCATCACTCTTATTCTCTACCTTATTCGACCGCGACCAAAAAAACAAGATATTCCTGCTTTAATGTTCATCGTCAAAGAATCTGAACGAGCTAAAAGTGGAAGCTGGCTTAAAAAACTCCTTCTTGACCCTTTACTCCTACTACAACTAGCAACACTCATTCTTCTTACTCTCGCACTTGCTCAACCCATTATACAGGTTAATCAAAAAGCTACGATAGATAAAACAGCAATAATCCTTGATGGCTCTGCTTCCATGCTTGCTCGCGAAGGGACATCCACGCGTTTTGACCAAGCAAAAAACATTGCACAAGACTATCTTACTTCAAAAAACTTCATTATCCTTGCAGGAGATGTCGCGCTTGCTCTTGACGATGATCTCTCAAGACTGGAAGCAAAAGATGTTCTCGCATCACTTGAACCAACACATACAAGAACAAATCTTGCAGAAGCAATAGATCTTGCAGCTGCAAATCTTGGAAAAGGCTCGCAAATAGTTATCGTCTCCGATTTTATAGAAACAAAACTGCACGCGGACTACCTTAGTGCTATTGCAAAAGCAAAAGCTCAAGGAATTCACGTTATTACGAAAAGAGTGGGATCTCCAATCACTAATAATGTGGGAATTATCGCAATGCAAGCAGGTCTTCCCACAAGTGCCATACAAATAAAAAACTACAAAGAAGAAGAAACAACAGTTCACCTTGACCTCGCAGGTCTTGAACAAAACGTAGAAGTTCCTGCAAAAGGAACAGAAGTTGTTGAATTTGAAACCCCCCGTGGAATTACTAAGATTAGAATAAAAGACTCCGATGCATTTCCTATTGATAATGAAGTTTATCTCTCAAACTACCCTGAAAAAACTATTCGGGTTCTCGTTATTTCAAATGAGGAAGAAGATTCTCAATCCCTCAAATACTTAAAAACCGCACTTGACGTTAATGAAGAACTCACTGTTGAATATCAAACACCTCCAAAAGTAGATGTGAACGGATATGATGTGATTATTATCAAAGACGTTAATCCAACAGCACTACTTCCAAGAACAATCAAAGAAATTACTCAACAAGTTGAACAAGGAGCAGCACTTATAGCATTCGCACAGCCAGGACTCTTCTCTCTTAACTTACCTCTTCCCGTTACGTACAAAGATCAAGGTGGGCAAACTCCAGTAATCGTGTTAGAAACCCTCGGATTTGTTCGTGATATCAACTTTGGCATGGTGCCCTCGCACATGATTGTTGAAAAAGATCCCCAAGCAGTTGTTATTGCACAATCAGAAGAGGAGTCGCCTCTCATCGCATACAAAGACGTAGGTGAAGGACGAGTGCTCTATTACGGCCTTCAAAACGATGAGTTTCACTTAGACATCTACTATCCTATTTTCTGGAAACGAGCAATAGACTTCTTAATCGGAAGAGAAGAACTCTCCCGTATTAATCTTAGAACCGGAGCCCTCCTTAATTTTGCATCTCCCGTTCAAGTAAAAACACCTACAGGAACAAAAACAACACAAATAGTGTACTTTGATAGAGTGGGCACCTATCAAATAGGGGATACGACCTACTCAGCAAATTTACTCTCAGAAAAAGAGTCTGATCTTACTAAAGACGTTGATGTAAGCGAGGAAATGATTTTTTCAACAAAAGAATATGAGGATAAAGTACCTAAAGAAATTGCAAACACCTTACTTATTCTTGCATTATTCCTTGCAGGAATTGAAGTACTTGTACTCAAACTAAGAGGTGAGTTCTAAGATGTTTGAAAACGTAGTGTGGTTGTATGCAATACCTCTGATGTGGATCCTCCTTGCACTCATAACCTTTCTTCGATTCGTAAAAATTCCCTCGCACATTCTTCAAGAAAAAGACGTGATGAAAAGAAGACGAACAAAACGCTTAATGGTGTTTATCTTCAGAGGACTCGCACTAACCCTTATTCTCATAGCCCTTGCACAACCCACCATTGAACAGGAGCGAACAATTCCTGGAGACCCGACAATAACCCTTCTTGTAGATCACAGCGCATCAATGGATCTCTACGACAATTCATTCATAGAACCTCTCACAGAGAAACTACGAGAAACAATACCTGTTGAACTCAAAGAGTTGAACACAAAAGAAGAGTCGCCTGTTGGAGATTTTATTCTCAACAACCTCAAACCAAATAGCAATCTTCTTATTATCAGTGATGGAAGAGTAACTAGTGGGGCTAAGCTAGATACACTCTCCCAGGTCGCAGTTTCCATAAACTCAACAATAAGTGTGATCGAGCCTCCCCTCCTTCAAGAAGATGTTGCAGTCTCCATTACGGGACCTGCAAAAACAGTTGCGGACATAGAAAACACGTATAACATACATATCTCCCGAGCAACGCATGAAGCATACAAACCAGTTGAGCTTCGCGTACTCATTGACGGAGAAGAAGTGTTTCATGAAACAACAAAAGAAGAAGTCATCCAGGTATCTAAAACATTTAGCAAAGGAGTGCATAATATCATCGCAGAAGTAAGCAATCCTGATTTTAACACATTAAATAATAGATTTATTCTCACCACAAGAGTGATCAAACAGCCCAAAGTTCTTTTAGTAACACAAGTGCCAACACAACTCAAAGAACTTCTTGACCAACTCTATGATGTTGATGAGAGTGGATCAATTCCTGCTGATTTGAGTGCATACTACGCGGTAATCATTTACGATATGCCTGCTGAGGCACTCACTAACCTTGAGGCGTTGCAAGACTTTGTGGTTGAAGGAAATGGGGTCTTCTTCATAGGAGGCTACCATTCCTTTGACCGCTCATCATACAAGAACAGCCCTCTTGAAACAATGCTCCCCGTAACAGTAGGATCCTATGAGAAAAAACGCGGAGATGCCACAATAGCACTTGCAATAGATATTTCAGGCTCATCAGGAGTAAAATACATCTACGTTCCTGGTTCAGGAAAATTAGAACGTGTGGAGAGCAATGCACTCTCCATACAAAAAGCGCTTGCAATAGATGTGCTTCGCAACATCAACGAAGGAAACAGAGTCGGGGCAGTAGCATTCACTGATTCTGCCTACGTCGTAGCACCTGTGGAACCTCTTAGCAAGAATAAAGACGAACTCATTGATAAAATTTCAAGACTTATAGGAGAGGGGCAGACAGATTTTGCAGTGGGGCTTGGAGGAGCGTATGAACTTGTAAAAGGCTTTAATGGCGAAAAAAACATCATTATGATAACTGATGGAAAAACTGGTTCGCTTGCAATTAAACAAAACACTCTTGCCCTTGCAAGGACGCTTGCAGATCTTGGCGTGAACATCTACGTTATAGGTGTGGGAGAAGGAAGCGATGTAGAGTTTTTAAGCGAAGTTGCTCAATTGGGAAACGGCTTATACTTCGCAGCTGATCAAACAAATAAGCTGAACATTCTCTTTGGAGAACCAGAAGGAGAAGAAGTTGAACAAACAATCTTTGATCTTTTCATTCTTAACCAGTTTCATTTCATAACGCAAGGGCTTCAACTTGATGCAACTATGACCGCATTTAATCAAGTTAATGCCAAAAAATCTGCACAAGTCTTAGTAACACTTTCAACGGGAGAGCCTGCACTAACGGTGTGGCGCTATGGTCTTGGAAGAGTGGGTGCACTTACTGTCTTCTCGGGCGAAAACAACCTTGGAGATCTATTAAGAGACCCTAATTCGCGTCTGCTCACAAGAGCAATTAATTGGCACATTGGAGATCCTGAAAGAAAAGAGGAGTACTTTATTGATATTCCGGATGCTCGCATCAACACGCCCACACTCATCACGGTAAAAACAAAAGATAAAATTCCCCAAGCAACAGGACTCTCTTTTGAAAAAATAGATGAGACCACTTATGTGGCACAATACACTCCTACTGTGCTGGGTATTGATGAAGTCCTGGGCGTTCAATTCGCAGTGAACTACCCAAAAGAATATGAACAAGTTGGCCTATCTCCTCTTCTTAAAGAAATCGCAAGAGACACGGGAGGAGGGATTTTCGCACCTGATCAAGTACAAGAAATGTTAGAAGTTTCAACATCTGCACAAAACAGAATAACTCTCTCAACAACACCTCTTACGTGGCCCTTCATCTTAGGTGCGCTCATCTTAATCTTTTGTGAAATTACCATACGAAGAATACTAGATAACTGGGTGAAACCATGAGCTTTTTTCAAAAACAAATAAACAGTTTCTTGCTCTTGCTCGTCGTGCTCGTAGTCGTCACAGTCGCGCTTGCAGCAAGCTATTTCCAAAGTAGTTTTGAGCAAGTAAATACGCAAAGCTCACAGATAGAACAACAACTCACTCAATGCGAGGAAACAGTACAAACTTTGCAATCCGAAAAGGCAGATCTTACCCTTCGTCTTGAAGAAGTCAATCAAGACGTTGCGCAATACTCGGAGATTTACGATGAACAACAAGCACAACTTTCTGCAAAAGAAGAAGAAGTTGCAAAACTTACAAGTGACCTCACCTCACTAAAATCACAACTTGCAACAGTGCAATCAGACCTTGCAGAAGAAAAAGAGCTTGTCAAATCCCTTCAAGAAGAACTTGCAAACAAAGAGAGCATCATTGACGATCTTAAAAGCGATATTGATCAATTGGAGGAAGACCTCGCGGCATGTCAAAACCCATAAGCAAAGCACGTAAGCTCTTCTCCGAGCTTAAAAGAGAAATTTTCAAAGTAGTACTGCTCAAAACAGTACTCAACAGTGCAATATTCTTTCTTGCACTGGGAACGTTTTTTGCTCTGCTTACCATACGCATTAAACACGCATTCCCTATCACAGGCGTGTTCTTCATTCTAAACTTTTTGTTTACCTATCGTGCAGTAAACCTAAAAGTTCTTGAACAAAGAAACAAAGAGCTCAAAGATATTCTCTCAACTGCCGTTGATAACCAGGATGAGCAGGGTTTCATGATGCACGCACTTATTGAAGAACTCACTGAGCGCCTCAAAAAAGTCTCTTCAGGAACTCTTGTAGATCCCAAATCCATTTTTTTCAAAACGCTCTCAATTAGTATTTTGTGTTTTACTATTATCTTTGTTTCTTCACTAAACATCAATATTTCACGTATTAACGTGGATCTTCCTGATATCTCTCAAATACTTCCAGAAGACGTGGCAAGAGAATTACTAGTACAACCAGAACAGCAACTTAATGAGAGCACTCAGATATTTGGCGAAGTAAAAGTTGCAACGCTGGGCAATAATAAACTTGATCTTGAACTTGCGTCCACTCTTTCTTCTGTGGATATTGAGCGCTCGCGTGAAGAGTACAAACGCACCTTTATCGAAGGAGACTACATAACAGACATACATGCAGTGCAAGATACGCCTTCACAGGAGAGAGTACCTAAAGAAGCAGAACTTGCTCTTAAATACAATGAGAGAATAAAGAAGTTGGGATAAATGATCATCTCTTAGATATATTAAAGAAGAGAAGAGGGTTAAATATTTAAACACATTTAGCGGTACGGTACAAAAGAGGTTAACACATGTCAAGCGCGGCAAAAATCAAAGAAGTACATCAGAAATTTGAGCAGATCAAAAAAGAGATCGGCAAAGTCATCATCGGACAAGAAGACGTCATCGAGCAAATTCTCATAGCAATCCTCACAGATTCTAACGCTCTTCTTGAATCATACCCTGGTCTTGGGAAGACCACAATGATTAAAACCCTCGCACAAGTGCTTGACCTTGACTTTGCACGTATTCAATCGACTCCAGATCTTATGCCTTCAGACATTACAGGAACATACATTATTGAAGAATCTCATGGAAAAAAATCATTTAAATTTCAAAAGGGACCTATTTTTGCAAATATCATTCTTGCGGATGAAATTAACAGGGCAACACCAAAAACACAAGCTGCTCTCCTTGAAGCAATGCAAGAAAAACAAGTAACTGTCGGCAATCAAACCTTTGCTCTTGACAGACCGTTTTTTGTTCTTGCAACACAAAACCCTATTGATCAAGAAGGAACGTATCCGCTTCCCGAAGCACAAACAGACAGATTCTTGCTCAAAATACTTGTAGAATACCCAAAACTACAAGAAGAGCTCTCCATCGTAGAACAATACTCCGCAGTTCTCAAAAATGCACAAGTTCATAAAATGCTCAAAAAAGAAACGCTCATTGCATTACAAAAACTAACAAGACAGGTCTTGGTAAGTGATGACATCAAAAAAGCAGTGGTGCAACTTGTTGCAAGAACAAGAGAATACAAGGATGCAATTGAGTTCGGAGCATCTCCAAGAGCGTCAATAGGACTCATTCTCGCCGCAAAAGCACGCGCACTTCTTCATGGAAGAAGCTATGTTTCTGGAGAAGATGTCAAAGTGATGGCTCTTCCTGTATTACGTCATAGAATCTTGTTAAGTTTCAAAGCGGTACGCGCAGGGAAAACTCCTGACGATGTGATCCGCGAACTTATTAAATGAGCGTTGAACACCCTTTAATAGATACGGAATGGTTAAAGCAGCTTGACCGATTCTCCATTCTTCTCAAGAAAAAAGTTAATTCCATTTTTGTTGGGCAAAGATCTGCTCATAATGCAAAAGGTCAAGGTACAACGTTTACTGATTATAGACAGTACTTTCCAGGAGACGATTTAAGGAACATTGATTGGAAGATCTATGCAAGAACTGAAGAATACTTTGTGAAGCAGTTTGAAGAGGAGAGAAACCTCACAATTCACTGCATCATTGACGCATCAGCATCCATGAATTTTGGAAAACCTAGAAAAAAATTCCACTATGGGGGGATGATCGCAACAGGCCTTGCATACATGGCGCTTAAGAACAACGAGCGCTTTGAAGTCTCTACTTTTGCAGATGATCTAAATATTTTTAGACCTGCAAAAGGAATTAACCACCTCATTCAAATAGTGGATCATTTAAGTACGAAAAAGTTGGAAGGAAAAAGTAACTTTCTTGAAAGCATGATGCAGTACAAAAGCGCCATTAACACAAGATCTCTTATCGTTATCATTTCTGATTTTCTTTTTGACCCTTCTGAGCTTAACGAAGCGTTGTTCCTTTTTCACAAAAGTGAAGTTCTTGTTGTGCAGGTTCTTGATGGATCTGAGCGCAAGATAAGTTTTAGCGGGGATCTTATCCTTGAAGATAGTGAGACGAAGTCAAAATTAAGAACATTTATTTCTAATCGTTTGCTACGCTCTTATGAAGAAAAATTGCAACTTCACATTGACGCGCTTAAGAAAGTGTGTGACGATCACGCAGCAAAGTTCATCTCTGTATCTAACAACGCTCCCATCTTCGAGACGTTTTACGAAATTATCAGGCAATGAGATACTTGAGGGCTTTCTTAGCAATTTGTCTAATGGTTGTCTTGTTTTATTGTTTCTTTTTTATTATTCATCAACAATTCCGAGTTTCTTCGGGTTTCGCACTTACTTTTGATGATGGGCCTTCTTCTTTTACTCCGATGATTCTAGACCTTCTTAAAGAATACAATACCAGTCTCAAAGAAAATAACATTACCGTAGTTTTTTTTGTTGTGGGTGAACGCGCAGCAGAACATCCGCAGATGATTAAACGCATTCATGAGGAGGGGTATCTTATTGGACTGCATTCCTGGGATCATCACTTTACGCTGTTTGATTCTCCCAAAAAAGTACAAGAAGACATTGATAAAACTGTGCAAGTGATTGCAAACATAACTGGTGAGCGACCCACTCTTTACCGCGCGCCTTGGGGTGTTCCCAGCCCTTTTCTTCCACCCAACTTGGAAGTGTGGCATTGGAGCAAAGACACTAAAGATTATGCTCATCTAACTGCTCAAGATGTGTTTGATGAATTAACAAAGGTCAGAGAAGGCGATATTGTTCTTCTTCATGATGGGGGTGGTAAAACGAGGCAACACACCGTTGATGCATTGCGGATGTTTCTTAATGCTACTTTTTCAACCTCTTAAAAGCTTGTTTTTTTTTC
The DNA here is from genome assembly GCA_003695435.1 of Candidatus Woesearchaeota archaeon. Taxonomy (NCBI): domain Archaea; kingdom Nanobdellati; phylum Candidatus Woesearchaeota; species Candidatus Woesearchaeota archaeon. The sequence goes on along the minus strand of RFJL01000064.1, from coordinate 6,581 downwards.
TCAAAATCTTTGGAAGAAAACTAAGTGCTGCAAGTAAGAGTAGTGCAAGAAGTCCTCTCCAACTTAGAAGATCTAGGAGATTTGCTCCAAAAAAGCTGTAGGCAAAGGTTCCTGGAATAATGCCAATAAAAGTCCCTAGCACATAATCAAAGGTGTGTATTTTAGTAAGACCAGAAACATAATTAAGCACATTGAAGGGAACAACAGGGATGAGGCGAAGTGCGAGGATTGTCTGAAGCCCGCTCGTACTAATGCCGTTATCAATTCTGCGTACTAATTGAGATTGTGATCGTTCATATCTTTCCACGAAGTCTCGTCCGAATCGTCTTGCAAGAAAGAAAGATCCTGTTGCGCCAAGAGTTGCTCCAATAATGGTGCAAATCGCTCCCAAAAAAGCTCCAAATGCGAGACCTCCTGCAATGGTGAGAATGCTTCCTGGAAGTGCAAGCATCGTTCCAACGGCGTAGAGCAGAATGTAGATAAGTGGTGCGAGAAGACCAAAGCGCATAACAATATCCCTAAGGGCAAAAGGATTAACATACTCTTTTAATCCTGTGAAGGTAAAGAGAATGACGAACATTGTGAAAAAGGTAATGAGCAAAATGAACTTTAATTTGGCTTTATCCATACCCTAAGAAGTGTTTAGGGGTTTTTAATAGTACCTTTTAACCCCAGGTAAAAGGAGGGTTCGCGTCAAGACAACGCGTGCAAAAACTTGTACGAGGCTCACCAAGAGATTCTAGAATATCAAACATCTCTTCTTGAGAGGGAAAGACGACGTTAATGCCAAGCTTATCGGAAATGAGTTTGGCATCTCCCTCACGGGCAAGAAAGGAATCAGTCTCCGCAATATCAACACCTTCCCTGCAATGTGCTTGTTTACCATTAACAATTCGTCCAATCATGGGGGTGTAGTTTGCAAGGGTTACCTGAGAGACCTTCGCTTCTTCTTTGAGTAAGTAGGCAACGCGTCTTGCAACTGTTCCTCTAATCGTACTATCTTCAATAACACCTATCCTCTTTCCTCTGATTGTGTCAAGCACGCGTGGATCGAGATGAAGGTTACCGTTAATAGACTGTTCACGTCCTTTTTGTGTTGATTCTTGAAATGACCTCTCTTTTTTCTTTTTGTAAAACACTTCAATGAAAGGAACATTCATCAAAGATGCGCAGGCCATAGCTGCAGGATAAGGGCAAGAAGGAACATAGGTGATAAAATCAAGATCTTGTGGGAGGATCTTCGCAAGAAGCTGAGCGTAACGCGTTCGCACTCTTCTTACGGAGAGTTCATCAAGGTGGGAGTCAATGTGGGCAATGTAATTGTACTGAAAAAAACAACGTTTTGGAACGGGTTCTACAACTACTTCTTTGGAGTGGGATCCATCAGGGTGCAGGTAATATGCGCTTCCAGGTGTGAGTGTTTCTATGATTTCTCCACCATTCTTTCTAAATGCGATGTCTTCTGAAGCAACACCTGTTTTACCATCTTTAATACCAAGAACACCCGGCATAACGCCGTGTCGATCACGCAAGACCACAACGTCACGGTGTCTCTTGTCTGCAATTGCACAAACATAGGAGCCGGGAACTTTTCGCAAAAGACCGCGTACACCAATATCAAGGTAGCGGTGAAGCAAGGCTTCTGAATCCACAAGTGTTTCAAGAGTAGTATCGTCTAGTTTTTTTACCAGTTCATCACGTTCAACTTGGCCATTATGAATAATCACCGCATCGCAATCATAACGTAGCAAATGATCCCCTCTGTGTATGACGCGCCCTCCGACTGCGTGAGGATGTCCGTCCTCGAGAAGGTTGCTACTCTGACCTCGCGTAGCGTAACGAACGTGCATTCCAAAAGTGTGGTATTTTGTGGGTGGAAAGAGTTGGTGAAGTGTTTCAACACTAAACGAGGAAGGTGTTCCTAACCATTTGATCATATCTATGCTTTCAGGACCCATTGCAAAGAGGCCTGTTACTTCTCGTCCTCGGTGGACAAGGTCACGAGCAAGGGCATAGGTATCATGCAAACGATGTGTTACGACAATTCCGCAAATAGTGGTCACCTCCTATAATAAGGTAAATCTGTTTGTGTCATTCATCACAGATCCAATAGTTCTCTTTGAAGAGTTCCTTTATTTAAAGATTCTTTTACCACTACTTGAGTGCGAGAACTCCTTTGAGCACTCGGGCAAGAAACTGCATTCAACTGCGCGTTTTCAAGTCTTAGCGATACTCCACCGAGTGATGAGCTGTGACATCAAAGTTGGAACTATGAATTTGAAAATCGCAGTACTTGCAATAAGAACAGAATATAATGCAGAGTCAATTAGTCCTTGATCAAAAAGCATTTTGATAATGACAATGCTTGTGCTAAACTTCACTGTTAATGCGATACCGAGTATGATGGATTGTTGTGATCCGAGTTCATTCTTTGTAAAAGCCCAGCTTGCCAGAATCTTAACTACGTTCACAAAGAGAATGACGCCAAATACGAGTAATGGTGATGCAAGAAGAAATGCGATGTCTGTTTCAAGACCTACTGCAAAGAAGAACACAGGAGCAAAAAGGCCATAGGCAACAGCATTGATGGTTTTATCAATTGTTTTTTGCTTCTGAGCAGGAAGGAAGTTTTTCAAAGCAATACCTGCAAGAAGAGCTCCAAGTGCAGCAGCATCCGCATACGATCCAATTCCTACAAAGACGAAGATGATGAATAAGGAGAGCAGGAAAATGGTGGGTTGGCTAAAGTGCTTGAGATCTTTTCGTGCTTCTTTGCGCAAGAAAGTGAGTAAATAAGCAAGTGTGAACATAACGGTAAACACAAGTAGCAAAGTAGTTATTTTTGCGCTGGTGTGGCCTTGTGCATTTCCGATAAGAACGCTAAGCGCAATGATGGTGATGATTTCAATAAGATCATCAAGGACTCCCACGCCGATGATCATGCGCCCCAAGGAAGTATTAATGATATTGAATCGTTGTAAGATGGGCAAGAGCACTGCTTCACCAACTGTAGCAAAAGAAATACCTACAAGAAAAGAAATCATCCAGGGCGTTCCAAATACGTAATGAACGAGAATGCTCCCGAGAATTCCTTCTGCGAGGATTATTCCCATTGCTGTTTTAAAAATAAATGTGCCGCTCTGAGCAATCCTCTTGAAATCCATTTCAAAACCAATGATGAAGAGAAGAAAGTAAATTCCAAGTGTTGCCAAAAAATCAAATACAGGTCCTTGGGTGATGGATGAGAATGGGTTATACACTGCTGCCCCGAATCCCAAGAACAGCGCTGAAAAAATCCAAGGAATGTTGAAGCGCTCAAGCACCCTGCCTAGAGCGAGCGTGAGAAAAAAGAGTCCTGCGAGAAAAAGAAAGATGTTCATGAGCACAGTTCTAGTAGTTCTAAGTATCGTCGCTCTTCATCTGAGCGTGAAAAAACTCTTTTCGTTGAGCTGGCATCTTGTGATGCATTAAGTGCTTGTTTGCTTAATGCGAGAAGCTCAGGGCAATGATGGTTAAGATCAAGGCAGGAAGTGAGCATATTCTTAAAACTTGTTTTGAGCTTAAAAATCTCTTCTTGTTCTTGTAAAAGAGCTTCTTGCGCTTCAAGAGGGAGTTCCTCTTCAATCCCTGCAATTTCCTGGTACTGGTGTTCAAGCAAGAAGATCTCCTGGGCAAGGGTGTTGAGCTCAAACGCGCAGAATTCAGACTCAAGCGTAATTGCACCTAGTTGTTCAATTGCATAAGGCTCACTAAGGGTGTGCCGTTGAACACTCACAGCCCACTGCACAAGAATGCCAAGCAGAAGGAGTCCCAAAAGAATTATTGCGATGCCAAGACCTCTTTTCATTAACAGCTTGTCAGAAGAGACACTTTAAGTATTTTTCTACAAAGCGCGAGGATGGTGGTTTTGAGAATCTATGCATATTGCAAGTCATCATAATGAACTTTTTCGCGTTCTAGCGATTCAATAACCTCTATGTTTCCAGAAGGCTTGCGAAGGTAAATCGTAATGGGAAGACTTGCGATATCAATATTCAGGTTGCGAAATGGATCAGCATCACGAAGTGCTTTGAAGATATAATAGATATCCGTATCGGAAGTTGCAATTGCACAAGGAGTGTTCTCATAAAGAGCACTATGCAAAGCACATCCAACTAGTTGTTCGTCTGCATGGGTGTCTTCAAAACGAGTGGCTTTGCGGTAAAATGGTTTCTCCTTAGCCTGTTCTTGTTCTGCGCGTTCGATGACGAACTTTACGAGTGTTAAACATTCAGAGGTATTTCTACTATGGTACGTGCTATGGCGGCTGCGTTTTACAACGCAATGTTGCAATCGTACGATATGGTCAAGAAGTTCCCTTTTTGTTTTGTCAGAATATCTTTTTTGATTAAGAAAACGAAGCTTCTCTGACATAAGGTTTGCAAAGCGGCTGTGTTCTTCAACAACTCCATCAACACTTACTACGTTTGGTTGTTGATACCATTCAATCTTAAGCTGAATAAGGTCGAGTATTTCTTGGTATTTTTTCTTATCAACGTCATCGTATGTGCGAAGATCATAAAAGAAATCTCTGTAAATATTCTCAGTCACATCAAGAAACCCCGTATCACTAAATACTCTTTCGTGCCTCTCGAGAATATCTAAAAAATCCATATTACTGTGGTGCTCACAACTACTTTATATGTTTTTACGGGAAAAATGCGCCTGGCGTATTGTTTTATACTGGGAAGTATTAAAACATATAAATGGGTGTGTTAGTTTTTATGTTATGTCCACTATTTCACCTGAACGAGAAGAACAATTACTGCTTGAATACTTGGCAGAGATTGAAAACCCTTATGTCCCAAGAGTGTTGCAAGGACTTGCACAAATAGGGGGGTTTGCTTCTCTAACTGCTCTGCCTCTTCTCGCAAAGACCTCTGTGAAGTATGCACAATCTCCTGTTGAACGTGAACGTATCGCCATCACCTATGTTCAGGTGGCAGAAGAGATCATCAAAAGGCACCCTGAATTTTCAGGGCATAAACAAAACATCGTGGATGCTCTCTTAGATGCGTGTTCATACGTTAAAACCGAAGACGTGGCTGAGTTACGCTCTTCCTTTGATGGTCCCACCGATATTGATAACACTACGCTTGACTCTCTGTTCGAGAAACAATCTTCTTGAGTTCGCCTCTTCTTGCAAGTTCCTCAATAATATCGCAGCCACCGATGAGCTCACCTTTAACCCAAAGTTGAGGATAGGTTGGCCAATTTGCATATTCTTTGAGATCTTCACGTAGTTCAGGATCTGCAAGGATGTTAACCTCTTTGTAATCAATGTTTAGTGCATCCAGTATTTCAACGACGTTTGCTGAAAATCCGCATTGCGGGAACAGTCGGGTTCCTTTCATAAACAGTACGATGTCGTTTTCCTTGAGTATGGTTTCAATTTTTTCTTTGTTCATGTTGTGTTTACTTGGTGTTTTTTGCTATTAAGATCATTTTTCGCGTCGCGAAAAATCCGGAAGTTGTTATCATAGAGTTTGTGCGAAGGGTGGGATGTTGTGGGAAGGTGGGTTTTTCATTTTTTTGAATCAGGTATAACTTCGAACAAATCACTCATCATCCCCTTCATGCGCGCCTTCGTATTCTTGCGGAGTATACACACGAAGACTAAGAGCATGAAGCATTTCTTTGAGCAGCTCTTTGAGCGGATCCATAACTTTGCGATGACGCTCAAGCAAGGTAAGTCCCTCAAAAGAGGGAGAGATTACTTGCGCAATGAAGTGTCGTCCATCATGGTGAGGGTCAAAGACTTCTACTTGTGCATCAGGTAGAGCTTCTTTGATTTTCTGTGCGATGAGTTCTTGCATAGCGGGCAAGGGAGAAGACAGATTTATAAAAGTGGTGTTATCAAGTGCTTCAATGATAAAAGAAGTGATTGTTATTGTTTCCTTGATCTTCTTTTTTGTCGCTGAGCATGTGTTTCCCTTCTTTTCACAAAGATCGTACAAAACCTTGTTCAAGCATGACATCAAAAACATATTCATAGGACTTATCAACGCAGTTGTGGTCGCTGCGTTTTTTGTTGCTCTTTGGCAAAAAGTCTCTGTGAGTTCTTTTGCGCAGAATTTTGGACTGTTGAACCTTTTGGGTACTAAGTTTGATGTGTTTGCTCAAGGCAGTGTAGCTTCGCTTCTTCTCGCTTTGCTTCTTTTTGATCTTTGGATGTATTGGTGGCACAGACTTAATCATGTAATTCCCTTTTTTTGGAAATTTCATCAAGCTCACCATACAGACACTTTAATGGACTCAACATCTGCTTTTAGGTTTCACACAATTGAAATAGTTTTTTCAAGTATTGCAAGATTGTTAGTGATTCCTTTACTTGGAATGAGTATGGACCAACTGCTCTTCTATGAGAGCATTTTATTGCCTGTAATAATATTTCATCATTCCAATATTAATTTACCTAAAAGACTTGATTCTTCGCTTAGACTGATTATTGTAACGCCGAATCATCACAGAGTTCACCACTCAAAAATAAGACGAGAAACTGATTCAAATTACTCTTCAATATTTTCTTTTTGGGATATAAT
>RFJL01000063.1 GCA_003695435.1 Candidatus Woesearchaeota archaeon | reverse complement strand
ATCTTTAAGTGGATAAAATACGAGAAGCAAATGGGGAATATTGAATGAATGCACTTGATTTAACAACGGTCAAAAAATCACTTGAAAAACGTGAAGAGGTTCAAGAACAACTCCAACCTAAAATTCGGTCAGATGAACGGCAGTTGAAGTGGATCAACAAATGGATTGAAAACCTTGAACATGATAAAAATGTGTATGCGGTTACGCTTGATTATGTTGTTCCGAACCTTCCGGGGTTTGAAAGTTTTTTCGGTAAGAAATTCAAGAATAAATTCCTTCCTACAAGAGACGAGTACAATCTAGTTGTCCAAGTAGAACAGGACCTTAATTCTGGGCAATATACAACTCCTAATATTGAAGAATTTATACGGGAAATTGAAAAGAGCATAGATAGACTGGCTTCTAAGAGTCCCGATCCTGAACTTATTAGGCGCATGGCAAATTCTAAGAAGGTGTTGCATGCAAAGAAGTATCTGGAAGAATTGCGTTACTTGCAAGAGCAGCTCAACAAGCTACAAGATGATGATGAAAAATGGACGTATTTTAGAAATGAATTTTACAAGAACAGAGATGGGATTGCAAGAATCATAGAAAAACGATTTGGTGATGAGCGCTTTGCGTTTTTTCTTATGGATTTCTTTCATAAACATCACGAAGACAGGGAAGGGATTAAACGAGTATATCAAGAAGTAATACGGCATATGCAAAGTCCTCAAGGCATTCTTGAAGTGGAAAAAGAGGCGCTTGCAGAACTTCACGAAATTGTGGCGAATTACCTTAAAGCATTGCGTGAAAACCTCGAAGAATTAAGAACGTGGATGATTAAAGAGCTGAAGCGAAAAAAGCGTGATTATGAATTGCGCATTGAGAACGCAGGGAGGCCACTCTATCACTTCTTCAAAAAACAAGATAAGCTTATTCAAGATTCTGCAGCGTTACGCGCAGAACAAAAACAAGTTGTTGAGCAGATCAAACGGTCGCAAGAAGAAGTTACAAGACTCAGAAGAAATAGGGAATTTATGCGTAACAAAGCACAACGAACAGATGACTTTGAAGAAAAGAAGAAACTGTGGGAACAAATACTTGCAACGGATAAGCTCATTAAGGCAAAACTGGAACATGCGGCAGATCTTGTGGCGCGTTTAGGTATTACAGAAGAGGCGCTTCGCAAAATGCTTAGAGAGCTTGAGAAGGAGTCTGAACAGGTTATTTCAAAAGCTGAAAAGTTCGAACGTTCTCTGAAGACAACATCGCAGGAGGAAAATCCTGCTTGAAACAATGTCAGGAACAAACAAGACGTTAATGAGATTAACAAAAAGGGTGAATTTACTCCTTGACAGGAGAATCTTTATAAAAATAAAACGCGCAGTTCTTGAAAAGAGGTGGGCATGAATCAAAAACACATCATAGGAATCGTCGCGCTGTTCATACTGCTCTTCTTCATCACCACTCCCGTAGTTGAAGCTCAAAGCGCAAGCAATGGATTTGAGCGCATAGGAAACTTCTTCAAAAACCAAGAATACAAAGAAAACTCTCAACTCATAGACTTCCTAATCTATTTCATACTCTTCTTTTCTATTAGTTGGTTGGGCCTTGGAAGAGGCCTTAACATGGATGAACAAAACCGCGGAGCAGTTGTAGGAATATCATTAGCACTCGCACTCATCTTTGCATGGGGACTCTCACAAAAACTCCCCATAGCACACCTTTTTGTTGTAGGAAAAGTACTGCTCTTCGTAGTCTTTGTCATCTTACTCTACACTCTTTTTGCATCCACCATCATAGGAAAAGACTCATTCGGAAAAAAATTCCTCTCATTCATACTAGCACTTATTGTTGCATACTTTGCACTTACCTTTCTCAACTTTACCATTTGTACCTTTGAAAACCCTGATACGGGTGCTTGCTCTGCAGGACCGCTTAATTCCGCATACCATTATGCAGAACGCGTAACGGGGGGAGATCTCTCCAAAATGCCCTTTTACAACACACAATATGTGCCATCAGGCATAGGTGGTGCAAGCGCAGGACTACTAGGACAAGACATCTCTTCAAATCAATGTGAAGGAGGAACGAGAATTGACCTGCACTTTGCAGAGAGTGATAAGCGTTTTACTCACAAGAAGGATCTTTTACGCTTTATCTCAAAACTAAGGCCGGGACAGCAAGTCTATCTTTACAGTTTCTCACAAGAAGAGGAAGACCCTGCACTCAACCAAGAATCCGCAGTATATGCTGTTGGAAGAAAAGAAGTCGTTGAAAAAGAATTCCTCAAACAAGTAAAAAAACGCGATGACCTTTTTGGTAACAACCCTCCTGTGCTCATCTCAAAAGTCATGGGGCCAACATCCTTGTTTTCAGATTACAAGCAAGCACAAGGGATTTCCGTTAAGAACAATGAGAACATCAGAGTGATTCTTTCCACCATGCCCATAGCAGACTTTGTTCCAGCACCAGCAGTGAACACGCTTATAGAATGTACCGGCACCAATGTGTTCGTTGAATGTAACGACAAAAAAGACAATGATAAAGATGGCCTTGTGGATCTTGACGATCCTGATTGTGAAAATGATCGCGATCCAACAGAATTTACTGAGGGGACTTGCGAGGAACTAGTGGAGCAAGCACGTGAGAATAATTTTAACTTTGAAATAGAACTTGACAAATGGCAAGATGAATACAATGATGTGCGTGATAGGTGGGAACTCATCCTTGAAAGATGTGAACAGCAAGCCCCAGAATCCCGCGCATATGAGCAGGCATACGGCCACTACTATTACTACAAAGGTGTCTGGGAATACTATGTTGCAGCAACTTGCGAGGATAGGGTTGCAAGCCTTGAATCTTTCGAAAAAGCAGCAACAGTTGGATTTGATCT
>RFJL01000062.1 GCA_003695435.1 Candidatus Woesearchaeota archaeon | reverse complement strand
AATCTCCACGTCTGTAAATTTCCCGCACTTGGTGCTTCTCGTGCAGCTTCAAGAAGCATGCCTATCTTGTCCCACTCCACAGGTTGTTGTTTAAACTTACGACAAGACCTGCGAGAACGAATAGCATCCCATGTTTCCATAGTTGTAACAAAGCATCCTGTTATTTAAAAAGGTAACTTATAAATACGCAGTACGCTTAAGTTTACTTATGAAATATGCAGAACTCGTGGAGCTATATCAACGCATAGAATCAACCACGAAACGATTACAAAAAACACGCTACATATCTGAGTTTCTCAAAAAAGCACCTGATACAGATCTAGAAATGCTTGTACTTCTCATTCAAGGAAAACTCTTTCCTAGCTCGGAAGAAACTAATTTGGGTGTTTCCACGAAATTAGTAGTAAAGGCAATTAGTTTAGCAGCAGGAGTGTCCTCAACAAAGGTGGAGAATAGTTGGAAGGAAACGGGCGATCTAGGAAAAACTGCACAAGAACTTCTTGAAAATAATAGGCAGAGAACACTTTTTCAAAAAGAACTTACAGTGGAGGATGTGTTCAAAAATGTTCGTAAGCTTTCAGAGGAAGAAGGTAAGGGATCTGTTGACAGAAAAGTAAAGATTATGGCAGACCTCTTTCTCAACGCAAAAGCGGATCAAGTACGCTATATTGTGCGCACAGTGTTGGAGGACTTACGCTTAGGAATTGGGGAGGGAACGTTACGCGACGCTATTACGTGGGCTTTTGTGTATGATCCAAACTTTGATGAAGAAACGCAAGAAATACGCCCCGCGGATAGGGAAGCATATCAAAAAGCAATAGAACAAGTTCAACAAGCTTATGATATTCTTAATGATTTTTCTCAAGTTATTCGTTTAGCAAAAAAAGGAGAGCTTGACAAGGCACAAGTGGTTCCTGGAAGACCTATTAAAGTTATGCTCTACCAAAAAGCAATTGATATTAAAAACGCATTTGAACGCGTTGGAACTCCTTGTGCACTTGAATTCAAATATGACGGTTTTCGTATTCAAATTCACAAGTACAAAGAACGCATTTCTCTCTTCACTCGACGTCTTGATGATGTAACTGCACAGTTTCCTGATGTTGTTGAGTATGCGAAGAAATTCATTAAAGGAACTACTTTCATCTTCGACGCAGAAGTGGTTGGTTTTGACCCTCGTTCTAAAAAGTATCTTCCATTCCAAGCAATCTCTCAACGTATTAAAAGGAAATATGATATAACAAGAATGGTGGAACAATTCCCTGTTGAAGTAAACGTCTTTGATGTTATTTTCTTTGATAACAAAAGTCTTCTTAATGAACCCTTCAAGAAGAGACGAAGAATACTTGAAGAAGCTATAGTCGCACAACCGTTTAAAATCAGACCCTCAGAGATACTCATAACGGATTCTCTTAAAGAAGCTCAAGAGTTCTATGAGAGGGCTTTGCGCGCAGGAGAAGAAGGCGTAATGGCTAAAAACCTAACCGGAATCTATAAGCCGGGGTCACGAGTAGGGTTTGGTGTCAAAGTAAAACCGGTTATGGAAACACTTGACCTTGTCATTATCGGTGCTGAGTGGGGAGAGGGTAAGAGGTCCGGTTGGCTTACCTCATTCACCCTTGCTTGTCTTGATCCTGACACTGGAGAATTCTTAACCATAGGAAAGTTTGGAACTGGAATCAAAGAAAAACCAACGCAAGCAGGGGATGTGACTTTTGAGCAACTAACCCAACTACTCAAACCGCTCATCATAGAAGAGAGAGGAAAAGAAGTGGTGGTAAAACCAAAAGTGGTTGTTGAAATTAAATATGAGGAGATCCAAAGATCTCCCACGTATGAGAGTGGTTATGCTCTTAGATTCCCTCGATTTGAACGTTTAAGAGAAGATAAAAGTGTTGAAGAAATCTCCGATCTTGACTTAGTAGAACAACTTTACGAACAACAAAGAGGGAGAGGATAGCTGATCAAAGCGTTAAGCAACACAAAAAAATGCTTTGTAAGGCGTCCAAAACTGAGGTGTTATTTTTTATTGTTTTTTATGCCTATCAGGGTGTGCTTCTTCTTTAGCTTCGCCTGATTCAATGTGCATCGTGTCCATCTCAGCTCTTTCATCAAAGCCACAATTTGAGCAAACAATGCACCTGCGATTATGATAGTCTACAATTTCAATATCTAATGAGCTACAATCTGGACATCTCATCTTCTTTCATTCCTCCGAATTTTTCTTTAAGGTAGTTGATGATGTCCTCACTTTCATACATATGTACATCTCCATCCACGAGGAAAGGAACTTGTTCTTTTCCCCCGATTGCCACCATTTCTTCGCGATTCTTTGAACCTCGCGGAGCATCAATGAATTCCACACTGATTCCGAGTTCTTCAACCGCTCGTTGCACTCGTTCACAAAAGGGGCAACCCTCTTTAACATATATTTTAATCATACACGGACATTTCAAGTAAGTTTATATAAATATTCCGTCTCTTCAGGAAGTAATGGAGCAATACGAAACCGCGGACGGATCTCTTACCTACATCAATGAGGAGGTGGGTGAGTACTACCACTCAAAGACAGGTGCTCGTGAAGAAGCATTTGAAAAATATGCCAAGCCAACAATGATTGATAGGTTCAACAAGGTGAAGATTCTTGACGTGTGTTTCGGATTGGGGTACAATAGCGCCGCCGCTCTTGACCAGTTCAAGGGTGAACATATCAGTATTGTCGGTCTTGAAGCAGACCCTCGCATTATTGAAGAGATAGGGAACATAAAAGCACCTTTTCTTTCATGGGAGTATATACAAGAAGTGGCAAGATTTGGCTCTTACGAAGATAACGAACGCTTAATTGAGCTAATAATTGGTGATGCCCGAGAAGAAGTAAAAAATCTCATCAAGAAAGGGGAGACATTTGATGTTGTGTTTTTTGATCCGTTCTCTCCTAAAAAAGCTCCTCACATGTGGACTCAGGAGTTTTTCTCAGATATTCGTAAGGTTATGAAACCTACTGCGATTCTTGCAACGTATAGTTGCGCGTCTCAAGTGCGTGCGAATCTTCGTGCTGCGGGTTTCAAGGTTCGAGACGGTCCTAGTGTGGGACGAAGAGGTCCTTCAACACTTGCCTTTGCATAGTGTTGTTACAAGAATGCAAGTCGCTTTATTGTGCAGTTGGGGAGGAGAGGAAAGAACTTATACTTGTAGGATGTGCTCTTTTGTTTGTGACGCTTTACTTAGTTGATCTTCAAGTTCTGCTACTCGCTTGTGGATGTGGCTTGGATCATAGGGTGACCAAGTCATTCTCCATCGAGCACGCGCGGGAGATAATACTGATTGTGGCGAGTTCTGTTTATCAACCGCAAGGGTGTTAAGTGATTCTAGAAGCTGGGGTAATACCTCTTGTCTTTGCGCAACTCCTAAGTATCTGCAGTAGTATTTGCCAACACCGTTGGCACACTCTTCGCGATCCTGCTCGTTATTGGAATCTACTAAGAGTTTACGTGCGAAATAAAGATCATCTTGGTCAACATACGTTGTAAAAATTTCGCGGTAACGCTCATCTAGATAGAGTGCAAAATCGCGCGAATGGTCGTAGATTTCATCAAAACCTGCAGCATCTGCAACAAAAAGCGCACCACCGTTTTTCAGCGAGGAGTCCGCAAGAATGAGCGCGCAAAGCACGGTTTTATTCAAACCCTGCTCGTAGTTTCGTACCTGTTGTGAGGTCACTCCTGCCATGAGGGGGTGAAAGAGGATCTCCTTTATATTCTTTACTGGGAAGTGACATTTCATAGGTGTTGTTGGGGTGGGAATCGCCAAGAATGGGTTCATAACGAACTACTCTGTTTCTTCCACTCTTCTTTGCGGCGTAGAGAGCAATATCTGCGTGTTCCTGGAGTTCCGCAAGGGTAACAAGAGGGTTTTCGTGTGAAAAATTATTTCCTGTCGCGCAGCCTATGCTGATGGTGGGGCTTATCGCTTCAACATCGCCTTCAGTTGTAGTATATTCTACTACCAAATCATCAATGGCTTTGCGTATGCGCTCACCTTGAATGCAGGGGTCGTCACGAGTATCGCAGCGAGATACGATGCAAAATTCTTCTCCACCCAATCTGGAAACAATATCTGTTTCTCTCGATGTGGTTTTAAGGATGTCTGCAAGGCTTTTGAGTACAAGATCTCCTGCTTTGTGTCCATAGGTGTCGTTGATCTTCTTGAAATAGTCAATATCTAGCATGTACACTGCGAGTTGTTGGTTTTCTCTGCGGGCGGCGTGATGGATGTCTGGGAAGTGTTCTTCAAGGTAGAGTCTGTTTGGGAGGTTGGTGAGGGGGTCACTTTTTGCTTGTTGCTCGCGTTTTTTAAGCTCGTCAAATTGTGTTGCAAGTTCTTTTGAGAGATCTCGTTCTGCTTGGTAGTGCTCGATTGCGCTGTTTGCAAGATTTTGCTTAGCTCGCACTAACTCGTTGTGTCTTTCGAGCAGGATTTGTTTTACTTCTGGATTGCTCACAAAGAGGTCCACAAGTTCTGCAGTTGAGAGTGTGTAGAGTTTTTCGCGATTCATACCTACTCAAAAGTACTACTCCTTTATAAAATTTACTAAAAATAACTACTTTGGAGTAGTTACTTTTTTGTTGTGGGGTGGTGGATGCGATAAAAAAACCCAAAAACCTGCATCAACGGTAGAATCATTTATAAATGGGTGGAAGGCTTCAAAACACAAGTCCGGATGGTTTAGCTTGGATATAATTCGGCCCTGCGGAGGCCGAGACCCGGGTTCAAATCCCGGTCCGGACGTTCTTTTT
>RFJL01000061.1 GCA_003695435.1 Candidatus Woesearchaeota archaeon | reverse complement strand
TGCATTTCTAAGAGGACTCTTCCTCTTTTTTATTGTAATGCGATGACGAGTATGTCTTTGAACTTCGTCACGTGGTGATCTGGGCGTTGGTAATCTACTTTCATCTTGATTTTTTCGCGATCTGCGTGAGCAGAACGGTTTCATGATTGTAGAAGGTATCATCAAGCTCAAGAGTGTTGATTTTTTCATGAAAACACTAAGTGCATTATTTCTAAGAAGTAGTATGTCTTAGTACGTTTTACGCATAACTATAATAATCCATGAGCACGATGCGATCAACTTCTTCAAGGTTGGAGACTACGTAGAGTTTTCCTCTTCCTATTTCGACAATACGCTCTGCTAGGTGTTTTCCTTCTTCATCAAGGTTGATACCGACGATAGAAATAGTAATGCCCGCACTTGCTGCTTTACTTACTGCTTTGAGTGTTTCTTCTTCTGGTTTTTCTCCAGTTGTGGGAAGTGCGTCAGTGAGGATCATTAAGTGTTTAGTTCCTTGTTTTGGGAAGAGTTCTATGCTTTTATCAATGGATTGTGCGATGTTTGTTTCGCGTTGTGCTCGTATTGCACTAAGTGTTTTAAGAAGAACTGAGAAATCCTTTGTCGGGCGTACAACGTCTGTTACTTCTTCTCCAAACACTACTATGCCTACGTTGTCTTTATTTTGTATTGCTTTCCAGGCGAGTGCTACGCCTGCTTTTTTGCAAGTGCCTATTTTATCTCCTTTCATAGATCCTGACGCATCAATTGCGTAGACGAGGGTGACTTCTCCTTTTGCTTGTCGTTCGTGTACCTTAAGGTCTTCTATGCGGAGTTGTTTGTGCCCTCTGCGAAGAGCGGTTTTAACTGATTTTTTGATGTTAACATCTTTGAACCGCTCTCCTTTCTTGTAAGGATGTGAGTCTCCCTTATCACCGTAGATGTGTCGTTCTTTGTGAATGCGCTCACCATGAATTCCTACAGGGGAGATAATGTCCAGTTCTGATGCGTAGAGAACAAGAGATGCAAGTTCAAGTCCTTTATCTGTGATGACTCCTTGTTTATCTATGAGTCCTTTTTCTTTGAGATCGTCGATTTTTTGCTTGATTTTTTTCTCTAATTCTTTTCTGAATTCAGGAACATTGAGGTTTCTTTCAAGGTAGCTATCATCATAACCCGTTACTGCGCGTAGAAGTGTTTCTCCGTAGAGTTTTTTTGCGTGTTTGTAGTTTTGTACCAAGTGTTGGTACATGATATCAGGTGTAAATGATCCTACTCCTTGATTAATTGATTCTTCTAAGAGCTTTCCGTCATTTATGGTTTCTTGATCATTTTCAAGAACTGAGCTCATAAGCCCTTGCTTTTCATCGTCTTTTCCGGTTTGCCCTTCTAGTTCTTCAAGAGTCTCGTCGTTTTCGGCAAGTCCGGGAATTCCTTGTTCTTCTGTGTTTTGCTCTTCTGTGTCACCCATCTCCTTCGCGTTCCATGGAGATCTTATTGACTTCCATAAAACTGCGAAGTTGTTCTTCAACGAATTGGGATTCTGATTGAAGGAATGCGTAACTTGGTTTGAGTTTGATTCTATGCGAGATAACAGAGATCATTGCATCATAGAGATCTTTAAAATCTGCTTTTTTCTTTCCTCGTAGTGCTGCGTTTGCTGATGCGCGTTCCACAAGTCCAATGGATGCTCTTACCGATGGGCGAATCTCTAGTTTTTCCGCATTTCTTAGGTGTCGTACGAAGCGTACTGCGTATTGTACGATTTGAGACGGAACTTCTACAAGCACATGTGCTTTTTCATTCACGATGTCTTCTTCTATTTTTTGTGATTCAGGATAGTCCATGTAGATAACGTCAAATCTATCAAGGAGAACTTCTGAGAGTTTTTCTGTTGAGGAGTCTTCGGGGTTCATTGTTGCGATGAAAGTGAAGTTTGCATCAAAATCAACGTCATAGCTGCCAATGGTCGCCTTTCGTTCTGCGAGAACTTGTAAAAGCGCGTTTTGTAATTTTTCAGGACAACGGTTGAGCTCATCAAAGAAGAGCACGCCTTTATCTGCTTTGAAGAGTTTTCCTGGTGTAAATGCTTCTACGGAGAGTGGTCCGTATTCCATTGCTTTAATGGGGTCAATGTCTCCGATGATATCTTCTGCTGTAAGATCTGGTGAGCCTTGTATTCGTACAAAGCGGTTTTCGGGAAGAAGTTTTGCAACGCTTTTCGCAATGGTTGTTTTTCCTATACCTGGAGGTCCTATGATAAGGATATGCCTGCCTGATATCAGTGCACTTTTGAGTGCGAATTTTACGTCTTGTTGTCCTTTGATTCCTTCAAAGGGTTCTTTTTGCTCTAGGAATATTTTGAGGAAGTGTTCTGTGTTCATAGGAACAGGGAAAAGATTTGAAGTATTTAAAAGGTTTTTGGGTTGTTGTGGCTGTTCAGGGTAGAAGTGTTGAGGGGTTCAAAATGTAGCCTCCCACAAAGAAAATAAGGGTGATGAGAATAAAGAGGATGATTGGAATAAGTAGGTTCATGCGCGTGTCACGTACAAAGTGGTATGTGCGTTGTTCTTTGCAAAAGGACTCAATGAGATTAAGTTCTTCTTCTATGCGTTTTGTTGCGCTTAGGAGATGGGTGAGTTCTTCTGCTGCTTTGGGTCCTGTTCTGCAAAGTTTGAGCTGTTTTTTATGTAGACGATCAAGCTCTTTGAGTCTTGGATAAATAAAGTGATTATAGCAATAGTCTTGGAATTCTTTGTGAGAATGGTTTGAGAGAAGGGTTTGTAGTTGTATTTCTAGAGGTGCTTTTTTTATTTTGAGAGTTTTCTTTGTTGGTCTTTTTTGTGGGTTGTGGGGTTTTTTCTTCAGAAGTTGTTGGTAAACCGCTGCGACGTACATCAGCCAAAGTAGGAGAGTGTTTTCTTCCTTTGTGTTTCTTGTGCTTGTTGTGCTTGAGCAACGACGGATTTTATTTTTTCTTCAAACGCTGCTGCTTGTTCAAGAAGGAGTTTGTTATCAACTTTAATGCCTAGAACCTTATCAAGCACATCAAGGGTAACTGCTGCGCTTTTAGAGTCTGGGAGTTGTGAGTGTGTTTCTGTGAAGATGCAGACAATTTTTTGTTTGAGAGTTCTTAAGAGAAGTGTTGCGGTAACGCCAAGAATGATGCCTTCTTTGAGTTCTTCTATGTTTTCTTTATCAAACTTCTTTTTGATAGTTGCATCGTTTGTGTAGTAGTATGGTTTGTGTGACTCTGTGTCAGCGTCAGGAGCTCCTACTCCTTCAACACTTACCAACATTTTTGCAGATGTTTTACGTGCTACTTCAAGAAGAGCGTCTGCTAGTTGCCATTCAAGTCCTTCTACATTAGTCATGACGTGAACGATGAGTAGATTTGTTTTCTTATCATAGTAGAGGCCGATAGGTCTTATGAGTTTTCCTTCGTGAATTGCCACCATAGGTCTTATGTCTGGAAGTTCTATGTACCCAATGGGTTCTGCTTTGAGTTGGTTCACAAGGTACTCTGTGGTGATGGTTCCCACGAGGCCAAAGCCAGGAAAGCCTTCAAGAATAATAGGATTTTTTGGAATTTTATTAAGTACAACTGTCATGAGGTTTTCTTTGGTTTTGGTTTATATAAGCGTTAGTACGTCTGTACGTCTGTGTTGGGATGTTTTAGAGTCTAAAAAGAAATGCTAATGCTGTTACCGTAGCAAAAAGTGATGGTATAGCCCATCTCCTGACTGTAACGTAGTTTTCATCTTTGATGAAAAAGAGTTTTTGAGAAAGAGAATAATAGTATGACGAGGAACAATAAAAAGACACATCCAAAAAGAAAAGAGAAAGGATTTAGAAGTTCATTGCAAACATAGCCATGACAAGAAAGAATCCCTCAATAATCATGATTACGTTGTAAATCATGATGTGGGGTGTGAATCCGAAGAGTCCTGGACCAATTCCAAAAGTTCCTAGGATTTGCAGACCACCTATTGCAAGTGCAATAGCACCTATGAGAAACGTCCACCACCCATAATGGCTTGCATTGGTAATCTCAATAACTGCCGCAACGATTAAAAAAAGCGCGGCTAAAGCGATAACCCATGTTGCAATTGTTGCGGAAAGAATCGTTGTAGGATATGCAAACCATGACGGTCCTATGCCAAAATTATTCAAGATCGGGATACTTCCAAGGGCGATAAGTACCAGACCTGCAAGTGCCGAAAGCCAATCCATAGTGTCCATTAGGATAATACACCTCTTATTTCATTGCTTAATTGAACAAGGATAGTTTTTTGTAAGTTATGAACTTCGTTAAGTAGGAGTTCTTGTAACTGGAGTTCAAAATATTTCTGGTCACGGAGTTCTTTTTCAGGAATCTCGTGCCCAAACGCCGCTTTTTGAATCATTCCAGTTGCCCGCCGGGAGAGGTAAAGAACTCTTGTTATGTGATTAATTAACCGCCTTACAATCTTATTGATGTGATCAAATTCATCATAAAGAAGTGCGTCAAGTTTCTGAAGAATGTCTGAGGAACCCTGTGAATGTTCAATCTTTCTCTGCTTCTTAAGATCCTTTATGGACTTCTTTGTATCGGACCATATCGCCCATCGCTCAGCAAAAGCACTCTTTGAATACGAAAAATTAATAATTTCTTGGGCAAAATTACTCTTTCCTGCAAGGATCTCTTTTACCCGATTAAAAGCCATGCGTTCCCCTCTTATCATGTCCAAAAGCTTCGAAATCGTTTTTCCAAAGTATTTCTCTCGAACATCTGGTGGAACTTTATGTGAATCTAAGAACTTCTTAAGATCTTTAACAGTATCTGATCGCAAACGCGAAAGTGCATAGTATATTCTATAGAAGTCCTGAACCTGCTCTATAAACAAACTGTTGAGCTTTATTAGCTCTTTTTCAGCTTCAGTTAGTTGATGATCATTAATAAACTCCTCAATTCTCTTGAACATCTCTTCGCCGTGAGAAAACTTTTTATCATAGCGTTTTACAGTTCTACGAACGTGCGCTTTAAAGAAAGGTATAATTAATGGGCGTTTCGCTCGAATCCCCAAGGAATGAACAGGACTTCTTATGTTAAGTGAGGATATGTCTTCTGCAGGATGCGCCATGGTTATGTACCTCGTAAATATTATTTTTAAAGTTTTAGTCGTACTTATACTTGTTTAACGATTTCACCATCGGTTTCTAGGCGAAGCGTGGTGTCTTCTTGTATGTTCAGCTTTAGTACGTTTTTGCATGAGGTGAGTGTTGATTCTTTCATGCAAAACAGTCGTACTTTGTATATTCCTTTTGGAATTCCAATGATTGCTGATCCGTCCTTGAGCTCTACTCGTCTGATCACTCCCCAGCGCCCCTTAAAATCAATTCTTTGAGCAGGACGTAGATTAGGTGATGAGACTTGTATGCGCACTTCCACGTCTTTGCTTTTTGACCATTTTTTGAGATCTTCAATGATGTTTTTAATCTGTTTTTTGTAAGGATCTTTTTTAAGTGCTTTGAGAATCTCCCCCACATTTTCGGCATCTGAGCCGATTGCTTGTTTGAGTTCTTGTTCTCTTCTTGATGTGTGAGGCTGTGAGAGCAGTTCAGTTACTTTTTCTGCGTTTTGAAGAATTCTTTGAGCAAGTGTGAGGGGTTGTTGTGCTTGTGCTTCTTCTACTTCTTTTTGAGCCTCGGTTACGATTTCTTCATAGTCTTGTGGATGAGATGCTTTTGAGAGTATGTCTTTATCCGCAAGAGTATCTTTTGCTTCTTGCAGGTGTTGCTTAAGTGTAGCTTCTTGTTCTTGTGATATCCTTTGTTGTTGTTTGAGCTCTTCTACTTTTCGAATTGCTTGCGCGACTTTGTTCATCGCTTCAGCTCTTTGTTTTTCCGTTCCCCTTCCTGTGACTTTTGCGTAGTTGATGATGATAGGTTGTTTTGGCGGTATGTTCACATCAGCGGAGAATGCTATATTTCCCTCATGTTCTACAATGAGCGTATATTTTCCTTCTAGGACATCGTGGTAGATGAAGCGATCCCCTGCGCGATCAAGATCATATGCGGATCTGGATTGTTTATCGTACAAGGTAGCTTTGATGTTTTGAGGTGCGTTTTGAATGAGTAGTTCTCCTGTGATGAAGTCCCCTTTGATCCACTGTTCTATGCGTTGCATCGTTTGTTCTATGCGTTTTCTTTGTTCTGGTTCAAGTTGTTCTA
>RFJL01000060.1 GCA_003695435.1 Candidatus Woesearchaeota archaeon | reverse complement strand
CGAAACGGCGTGCCTTTGGTTCTTGAAGGGCTTAAGCGCCTTGAATACAGAGGGTATGACTCTGCGGGGATTGCAACACAACAACCCTTTGAAGTGTTACGCGCAGTGGGCAAAATTGCTCAGCTCGAGCCAAAAATCATAGGGAAACATTCAACAATTGTTATTGGTCACACGCGCTGGGCAACTCATGGAGAGCCAAGCGAGTTAAACGCTCACCCTCATAAAAGCGAGGATGGCTCGGTTGCTATTGTTCACAACGGTATTATTGAAAACCATGCAGATCTTAGAGCGGATCTCATAAAAAAAGGAGTTACATTCAAGAGTGAAACAGACTCAGAAATCATAGCGCACCTCATAGCTTATTTCTACAAAGGAGATTTTGAAGAAGCGTTTCGCAAGATGCTCTCAAAAATAACTGGTGCGTATGGTATTGTAGCAATGCACAAAGATCACGAAGAATTACTCGTTGCTAAAAAAGGATCTCCGCTGGTTATTGGTGTGGGGGATAAGGAATATTTTATTGGATCTGATGCCTCCCCTTTTCTTGATCATACAAAAGATGCCATTTATCTTGATGAGCGTCAAATGGGTGTGCTTACTAAGACGGGTTATGAAATAAAAGATTTTGACGGATTTAACCTTGATGTTGAAATTGAAACCATTCCTTTTGGCATTGAAGCAATTCAAAAGCATGGCTTTGACCATTTCATGCTCAAAGAGATTTTTGAACAGCCAGAAACCGTTGCAAACGCGTTTAGAGGGAAGGTTAAAAACATTGATGGTATTTCTTTAACTCTTCCAAGTAATCTTCGACGGGTTTTACTTCTCGCGTGTGGTACAAGTTGGCACGCAGCACTTATTGGAAAATACATTTTAGAACGCTCTTCACGTATTGAAGCACAAGCAGAACATGCTTCAGAATTTAGATATCGTAGCCCCGTTCTTCACAATGATGACTTGGTAATTGCGCTCTCTCAAAGCGGAGAGACGGCAGATACTCTTGAAGCTTTGCGCCTTGCAAAAGAGGCAGGAGCAACAATTGCGGGGATTGTGAACGCAACGGGATCAACCATTGCAAAATTTGCAGGTCAAGGAATGTACTTACACGCAGGGCCTGAAATTGGCGTTGCATCGACAAAAGCATTTACTTCGCAAGTGGTAGCACTTAATTTGCTTAACTTATACCTTAACAGAAATGCTACGTACCGGCAGGAAATCATCAACTATCTGAAGAGAATTCCTGAACAAATCCAGTTCATTCTGGATGATGCAAAGGTGATTGAGAACATTGCAAAAGAATACGCTCATGCTTCTGACTTTTTGTTTCTCGGACGGGATATTCACTATCCTGTTGCTCTTGAAGGCGCACTTAAACTTAAAGAAATCTCCTATATTCATGCTGAAGGTTATCCTGCAGCGGAGATGAAGCATGGACCTATAGCACTTATTGATGAGAGTATGCCTTGTGTGTTTATCGTAACGGAGGACAACCTTGCGCAGAAAACTCTTTCTAACATGCAAGAAGTGAAATCAAGAAAAGGGAAAATTATCTGTGTTTGTGATTTTGAACATCCTGAAATTTCTAACCTTGCAGATCACGTCATCAAAGTACCTAAAACCACGTGGGAACTCTCACCTCTGCTTACCAACATCCCCCTGCAATTACTCTCCTATTACATTGCAAGGGAGAGGGGTTGTGAGATTGATAAGCCTCGTAATTTGGCTAAGAGTGTGACTGTTGAGTAGTTGGGGGTGTTTTTGTTGTTGGTTGGTTTTGTTGTTTTTTTCTGTCCGTAGGCAGATTGGTAAGTTTTGTAATTTGGCTAAGAGTGTGACTGTTGAGTAGTTGGGGGTGTTTTTGTTGTTGGTTGGTTTTGTTGTTTTTTTTCTGTCCGTAGGCAGATTGGTAAGTTTTGTAATTTGGCTAAGGGTGTGACTGTTGAGTAGGGTTGGTTGTAGCTAAGACGCTGCTGGTGTGTTGCTCTTTTGATGCTCTTCCCATTTTTTGAGCGCCTTTTTCTGCGCTTTTAAGATTCTTTTTGCACCGTTGAGCACCATGGGTTGTTCATCAGTCATCTCAGAAATAACGTCTTGGAGAAGTTGTATGAGTGGAACCCAGTGTTCTTCATCAAGCTTGTCAATATTTTGTAGAATTTTGAGCAAGTGCATGGTGTTATATTGATTAATTTTTCCTAGTTGCAGGATTTTTTCTCGTAGGAATGCACGACCTTCTTCAGTGAGCAGGGATTTTTTGCGGTTCATAGCAAAAGAGAGGTACAATCCACGTTGATCATTGGATTGGTTAATGTCAAATTCAGGAAGACTTTCAACGTATCTGATGATGTCAAGGTAGTCTGGAGCATCACTTGATCCCACGACGTGTAAGAAGGTCTCCCAACGAACAAGGTTCTTTTTTGCTTTGTTTTCTTCTTCTTTAAGCACTTCTTTGCGATCAGGCGCGGAAGAATTCAGGTAGAGCTTAAATGCGACAACTCTGTTGGTGGCGTTGTCTGATGCGAGTTGTTTTTTGATTAATTCATGGATTTTAGGCGTGTCAAGTTTTGCAAGGATGCTTAAACAAATATTTTGGAGTTGTCTGTTTTTAATGGCTGCTGCTTCTCGTTCCAAGTAGCTTCCTCTGGGTGTGAATGAAAGACAGGTTTCATATATTGAGAGAAGTTCCTGTTCGTATTTTTGAGCAATAGCGGTGAGTATTTTTTTCTTCGTATCATAGAGGTCTTGGTACTTGTAGGCATAGGTTTCGTCTTCAACTCCTTCAAAGAGGGCGAGGAATTGTGCGCCCGCACGATCTATGAGTTCTTTGTTAGTGAGTAGTGAGCAGTAGAGATCAACAAAATCCTCGCTCACCTGTGCGTTCTTATCTTTGAGCAGTCTGGTTTTTTCACGATCGCAAATCTCGTACCAGGCTAGCCATTTTGCAATAATGTCGTCATCATGTTTTAGCTGTAATGAGAGTTCTTCGTCGCTGATATCTGCATCAATCTTTCCAAAAAAAGAAAACCCTCTGTGTAAAGAGAGGAACCCGGGTTCAGGACATTCATAAGTGTAGGTTGCTTCTTTGCTTTGCACCCATTGTGTTTTCTCAAAAACTTTATTGCCCTTCTTATCAAAAACTGCCCAGACAAAGGGGAAGCTCCACTCTCCTTGTTCTTGCACTTGTTTAATAGTAAGGGTAATTTTTCCATTATTCCACTTCCAAGAAACGTTAACAAGGGGAAAATGTACTTGTTTAAGCCATTGTTTTGCCATGGTTTGCAAGGACAACCCGCTTTTTTCTTCCATTGCTTTAACCCACTCAATTGATTTCGCATTTGCATGTTTAAAGCGGGTGTGGTAAAGGTCAAGACCTTTGACAAAAGTTTTATCACCCATTAATGTCTGTATCATTCGTACAAATTCGGGTGCTTTGACGTAGGTGATCCCTGTGATCATATCGTCTGGGTTGTTGAATCCTTCTGGCTCTATAGGCATAGATGCAGGGCCTGCATCCATTGCAAGAGTTCCAGATGTTGGCTCCATGATGTGTTGAACCTGAGAGAGTCTTGAATAGTCTTCTCCAAAGTTAAATGCGTGATTTTCTTTTTCAACGTGAACAGTAACTGCTTCGTTAAGCCAGATATCAAAGGGACTCCAACCAGTTACTTCTGAGCCATTAAGATTGTGATAAAATTCATGTGCTTTGACTTGGGTCATGTATTCAAAACCATTATCCGTGGTTTCCTCGTAGGGCATAATTCTATTAGCAGTAATGGTGGTGTTGCCCACATTTTCCATTCCTCCAAAATTGGAGTTTTGCATTGCAATTTCACGATACACTTTTCCTGTGTATTGGTAGCCCCAGTATTTCCCCTGTGCGAGTTGCTTCATTTCTTCTCTGATGTGTGAAACATCTTCTCCTTTTTTCTTGAGTTCTTCACGTTTTTTTAGCAACTCCCACAATTTCAAAGCGGTTTCACGGTTTTCATGTTTATCTCTGCCTGTGAACAAGTAAACCCACTCAATAGCATCATGCAAGATATCAAGGGCGTAACCTGCACGAACAGGATCAGATCCCACAGGTGCAAGAAGTTCTAAGGTGAAGGTTTTTCCATCAGGGTATTCAAGTTCTCTTCTAAAATTATCCCAGGTCCCCACCCCGAGAAAGAAGAGATACGTTGCCATTGGGGTGAGTGTATTATCATACTTGACTTCAACACGTCCATTTCCAAGATCTTTTGGACCTTCAATTTGATCTCCGTTTGATATGACGTTGGTGTATTCTTTTCTTGCAGTGATGGTGGTAAGATACGTGCATTTAGTGGTCATCTCGTCAATAGTTGGGACGAGTCTTCTAAAACCCCATTGCTGACACTGTGTGATCATTTGTGGAGGGGCCCCTTTGGGAGTTACATCGTAATAGAGCCCTTCAAGAATGTTGTGCGTGGGAATAATAATGTTTTTGATAGTGATGGTGAGTGCATCACCTTTTTTTACTGGTTTTGAGAAGGTAATAATAACTTTATCGTTCTTCTTGTCTTGCTTCCAGGTAATTTCTTGCTCATCACATTCTACGTCTTGAACGTCTACATCATCCGCGTCTAAATTGAGCGTGTCAAAGTCTTCAAGGGCTTGCATTTTTTGCGTGGACAGCGCATGGGTCTTGTCGGCATAGATGTCAAAACGAAGATCCATGTGGAGAATCTTAACAGGTGGATCGTCAAAATCTTCAGGGTAAAATTTGAACTCACGCTCTTTTCTCTGCCGGACGTCTTTTTGTGTCATGATATTGCGTGCTTTAAGGATAGTTATAAATCTTGCTATGCTCTTGTTCTTGCCTTTTTGTTCTTGTTTGTTGTTCCTGTTTTTTTGTCTTGTTTTTCTGTCTTTGTTTCCCCTGTGTTTTTTTATTACAAGAAATTTTTTGAAGATGCTCATACTGCTCCTTGTGTCGTAGGGTGAATTTCGACAAGTGGGGATAAGGGCAATCCCAGAAAGCAAGTGAAGAACATATTGTTGCACCTGTTTGATAGACAGGACCTATTCGTATCTATGTGTTCCTGAACTGATACAAAAATTAATAAAGAGAATGAGCGAGGTTTTTGATTCATGATAGACGTATCATCACTTTTTCCTCTAGGTGTTGCACACTATCTTCTTGGAGGATTTCTTATTGGCGTTGGCATTAGTCTTATTTATTTAAAAACAGGGATTATCGCAGGTGCAAGCACGTTTTTTACCAGCACGCTTTCCTATATTTCAAACTGTTCTTTCTTACAGCAAAAAAAGTATTTAGAATCAAGAAATTGGCGTTTACTTTTTGCACTAAGCATTGTTCTTGGAGCAGGGCTGTACTCAATAACGCATAACACGTCATTTATCACAGCTCTTTCTTGGAAACGCTTGCTCCTTGCAGGAGTTTTAGTGGGGTTTGGCACGAGAATGAGTGGTGGGTGTACGTCAGGTCATGGAATTTGCGGACTTGCAAGCCTTTCAAAGGAGAGTCTCATTAACGTTGCAGTGTTCTTTATCGTAGCAATTATTGTTGCTCACCTCACAGCAGGACTTACAGGGGTGGTGGGATGATGCGTAAACGTTTAACATCCAAGCAGAATTTGATGTCCGTTAAGAAAATCCTATGGGTTGTCGTGGGTGGTTTATTTTTTGGTTATGGTCTTGCAATTTCAGGAATGGCAAAACCAGAAGTCGTTCTTAGTTTTCTTCTTTTCAAAGACTTTGGCTTGCTTCTCGTCATGGCAAGTGCGGTTATAGTAACGTTACTTGCCTATCAAGTAATTCCCAGACTGCTAGGAAAACAGCTTGGCTGTGCTGTTGCAAAAAGACAAGCAGAAGCCTCAAAAGAACAGCTCATGGGAGCCGTTATTTTTGGAGTTGGTTGGGGTTTAAGCGGGATGTGCCCTGGAGCTGCAATTGCATCAATAGGCTTGGGAAACATACCGATTCTTTTTGGCATTGTAGGCATGTTCATTGGGGCATATCTTCATGCATGCATCTTTTCAAAGTACAAAAAATAAGCTCTTACAAAAAATAACTTTTACAAGTCTTTTAACCAGAGAAGGTAAAAAATAACAAACCCTGCGATCATAAGCCAAAAGGCAGCAACGTTTGCTAAAATAAACCAGACAGGTTTAGGGATGCTTCGTAAACGTTGTAGGATTGCTCTTTGTTTTTCAGAACTTTTCTTGTTGTTCATCTGTCTTTGTTTTTCCAAGGGATAGATCGTACAACTTCCTAACTCTTTTTGAGCGATTACTAATGTGAAATACCATAAATGGCAAGATTGCCTATGTGCGTAAGTCTGTGTAGATATGGCTAATTTCTGTGAGTTTAGGAAGATTGTAGTTTGTTTTTGATTACTTTAAGACGCATAAATCCTTCCCTTTCTTGTTCTTCAAGTGCAAAACGAATATCCTTTTGCTCTTGCTCAAGATTTGGGATTTGTATGTGTTCAAGAGCGTTTACTCTTCTTTTGACTTTTTTGATTTCATCCGCAAGGGCAAGAAGAGTGGTTTCAAGGCTTGCAAGTTTTATGAGATCTTCAAAAACGTGTTGAAACATCTTCGCAGCTTCTGCGAGTTGAGGGCTGTTCTGATATGATGCCTCAACTCCTTCTTTTTTCTTAACGGTGATGTTAGGAATTCTAACACCCATAATGTTTTGTTCTTCAAAAGAGATGTCAAAGTAGGAAGGCATCGCGTAAGAAACAGCCCTTGCGGAAAAAATACCTGTATATGCGATATCTAAGGAGAGCGACTTGTAAGCAGTTCTTGTTTTTATAACAATGTCTTTCTTAAACGATTTGTACTCTTGAACCAACGTGAAGAACTTGTTGATAAGAACATCTTGTTTTTTCTTAAGCAGACTATGGCCCCTCTTAGCAAGAGCTGTCTTATGTTTTACTTCAAGTAAATCGCTTCTCGTCTTACTTCCCATCGTGTTTTGATTGTATTTTAATTCGTATCGCTGATTTCTTGAGTTGTTCTTTCCTTGTAGTATTTGCTAAGGAGTTCTGCGGATATTTTCTTAAGTTCGCTTTTTGGGAACTTGCTAAGCAGCTCCCACCCAAGATCAAGTGTTTGCTCAATGCTTCTATTCGTTTCAAACCCTTGATTAACGAATTCTTTTTCAAATGCTTCTGCAAATTCAAGGTAGGTTACTTCTCTTTGTGTAAGTGCGCCCTTGCCAATAACTGCTACGAGCTCTCTAATTTCTCTGCCTGTTGCATAACAGCTATAAATCTGATCTGCAACAGCATTCGCATCTTCTCGGATTTGCCCTTTTCCAACTTTAAGACGGGAAAGAGACCCTAAAATGTTAATGGGGGGATTAATGTTTGTTTTAGCAAGAGATCTATCAATAATGATTTGCCCTTCAGTAATATACCCCGTCAGATCCGGAACAGGGTGTGTTTTATCATCTCCTGGCATGGTAAGGATGGGAAGTTGTGTGAGCGAGCCCTTTGACCCTTCAATTTTCCCTGCACGTTCGTAGAGCATTGCTAAATCTGTGTACATGTATCCGGGGTATCCTCGTCTTCCTGGAACTTCACTTCTTGCAGCACTAATTTCACGTAATGCTTCACAGTAATTGGTAATGTCCGTGAGAATTACCAACACATGCATGTTTTTCTCAAATGCGAGGTATTCTGCAGTTGTAAGTGCTACGCGAGGAGTCATAATCCGCTCAACACTAGGGTCTGACGCGAGGTTGAGGAATAAAACAGTGTTTTTAAGCGCGCCAGTTTGTTCAAATTCTCGTTTAAAAAAATCAGCTTCGCTTTGAGAAATTCCCATTGCAGCAAAAACAACTGCGAACTCTGATCCATCAAGAACTGTTGCTTGGCGAGCAATTTGCGCTGCTAATTTATTATGGGGCATCCCGGAGAGGGAGAAAATTGGCAGTTTTTGACCTCTAACAAGAGGGATCATGCAATCGATTGTTGAAACTCCTGTCTGAATGAACTCGAAGGGGTTTAGTCGAGACGCTGGGTTTATGGGAGATCCGTTAATGTCTAATTCTTTTTCAGAAAATGCGCGAAGTCCATCAAGAGGTCTGCCCATACCATCAAAAATCCGTCCCAGCATTTTTTTTGAGACTCCAATGGTTGCGGTTTTTCCGCTAAACTTGACCTTGACATTTGTTGATGAGAGTCCTGTTGTTCCTTCAAAGACTTGTACAACTGCTTTATCTTCGTGAACTTCAAGGACTTGACCGTTAAGTACACTGCCATCTTGAAGGGTAATTTGAGCAAGCTCTTTAGAAGCAATATTCTTTACACCCTCGATAACTGCAAGAGGGCCTTTAACAGTGTTAATGGTTTTGTATACTTTCATTTGAGCGCCTCCGAAATCTCTTCATAAAGTTGTCTTACTTTTGAGATGTCCTCGTATTTCATTCGTCCGATTTTTTCAACGATATCCATTTGTTCAATTTCTTGAATACTTTTTTTGCCTTGTGCTATGGTTAGCTTTCCTTCTTCAAAAAAAGCTGCGATGTTTTTCATCATTTCATACTGTTTCTTAGGATCACAGTACATATCTACTTCATTGAATGCGTTTTGTTGTAAGATATCTTCGCGGATAAGTCTTGTTGTGAGCAAGATAAATTGTTCTTGTTCAGGAAGACTATCTTTTCCAACAAGTTGTGCAATTTCAAGAAGGGATGACTCTTGTTGTAAGAGGGACATGAGAAGCTTACGATAGTCACTCCACTTTTCTCCGATATGCGTATCATACCATTTGTCAGTTTCATCTGTGTACAAAGAGTATGATTGAAGCCAATTTATTGCCCAATAATGTCTTTTTGCAGCAAGTTTGGCATCAAGTGCCCAGAAAACTTTTGCAATTTTTAGAGTGTTTTGAGTAACAGGCTCTGAAAAATCACCTCCTGCAGGACTTACTGCACCAATAACAGTTATGGATCCTTGTTTTTCATTGAGTGTTTTTACTTTTCCTGCTCTTTCATAGAATTGAGCTAGTTTTGTTGCAAGGTACGCAGGGTATCCTTCTTCTCCTGGCATTTCTTCGAGTCGGCCGGAAATTTCTCTCATTGCCTCAGCCCAGCGAGATGTAGAGTCTGCCATAAGTGCCACATCATAGCCCATATCTCGGTAGTATTCCGCAATAGTCATTCCTGTGTAGATGGAAGCCTCTCTTGCAGCAACGGGCATGTTGGAAGTGTTTGCAACAAGAACTGTCCTATCCATGAGTGGTTTACCTGTTTTTGGATCTTGGAGATGGGGGAATTCTCGAAGTACTTCAGTCATTTCATTTCCTCGCTCCCCACAACCAATGTAGACGATAATTTGTGCGTCACACCATTTTGCAATTGCTTGCTGAGTTACTGTCTTTCCTGAACCAAAGGGTCCTGGAATTGCACATTGGCCTCCTTTTGCTGAGGGGAAGAAGATATCATAAATGCGTTGTCCTGTAATGAGCGGTTCACTAAGCTCTTCTTTATGTAAATACGGCCTAGGACGTTTTACTGGCCAGTATTGGAGCATTTGAACAGGGGTTTTTCCTATGACTGCAATATCTTGTGTGATTGTTTTTTTACCACTTTCAATGCTCGTAATTTTTCCACTCACTCCTGGTGGAACCATTATTTTGTGTGTGATGATGCTTGTTTCTTGAACTTCTCCAAGTATATCTCCTGGTTTAACTTCATCGCCTTTTTTCGCTACTGCTTTAAAATCCCATTTCTTTTTGGTATCGAGTGCCTCAACGTTTATTCCTCGGGTGATGAAGGTTCCTGATTGTTCTTTTATGGATTCAAGAGGTCTTTGAACACCGTCAAAAACGCTTGTGAGTAGACCTGGAGCAAGAGCAACACTAAGAGGTTTTTGTGTGTTTACAACGGGTTCGCCCGGCTTCAAACCATCTGTTTCTTCATAAACTTGAATGGTTGCTGTATCGCCTACGATTTCAATTATTTCAGCAAGTAATCCTTCGTTACCTACAAGTACGACATCGTTGATTTTCGCATCAGTGAGTCCTGTTGCTTGAATAACCGGACCAGATATCTTTGTGATCTTTGCTTTTGATTTCATAGTTGCTCTCCTTTGTTCTCTTTGTATTGTTTTTAATTGGTTTATTGTTTTTTGATGCACCTTAGTGCAGGACTGTGATTTGTGTTCTTCCAATTCTTTGTTTATTTTTTATTTTCTTGTACTGTTATTCCCAGGGTGTCTTTTACGAGTTCATCAATATCCTCGTCGAATTCTTCATATCTGTCAGGAATTTTGATGAACACTTTGTCACTAAATTCTCTTGGGATGTCTTTTTTTATTTTTTCATAAAAAAATTGATCGATGAGGATGAGGTTGTGCTGTGCTTCTCTTATGCTTTGTAGTATCTCTTCTTTTTTTGCAGTTCGTCTTAGTTCAAAAATATCCTTGATACCGCAAAGTCCAAAACCAATGATTGTTGTTGATGCTCCGATAAGTGAGATCATATGAGTGCCCTCGCAATTTCTTGTTGATCAAATCGTGCATGTTTTAATTTGAGCAAAATACGAATGTTTTTGAGTTCAATATTGCGCAAAATATAGTATGCAATAATGGGTTTGATAGATAAGGGTTCTTCTTTGAGCAGTCTTTGTGCAAACCTTTTTTGTTTACGTTCAAGCGCTTGCAGTAGTTCGGTTTGACTCTTCACATCTTTGAGAACATCTGCAAAGGCTGTGTTCTCACAAGCTTGTATAACTTCTTGTATGTTTTTAGCTTCTTTGAGCTGATTTTTTTGTGTTTGACTAAGTGTTCCTCCTTCAATAAATGAGGGTTGAGAGAAACACAGCGTTTTCTTTATGTTGTGTGCATCTATCATAAGGGCAACATAGGCTCTTAAAACAGGGTCAATTCGAGACTCTCGTCTTAATTTTTTGTAATATTGAATACTTAATGCGTGTTCAAGACCGTGAAGATTTCCGTTGCGTATTTCTTCAAGATGTGCGTTGATAATTTTTGCATACGGTGTGTGTTGAAGAATCGAAAGAGTTTCTTCAAGAGTTGCAGATTCAATTGCGGAGGGATCTTTGAAATACTGAGTCTGCAAAAGGATTTCTTTGATTTTGTGTCTTTGATAGCTAGGAGATGTTTTTGAGCGTAGTGTTGAGAGGATGTTTTCGATTTCAAGACGCGAGGCTAGCGCTGAGAAGAATTTTTTATATTTTCGTGGAACATGTTGTGAGACTGCATGAAGGTCCTTGTATTGTGCTTTGCGAAGAAGATTTTGAACTTTTTCTTCCCTAAAATTTGATTCAATAAGGCTAAGGATTTGGTGATATCCTTTTTTTTCAAGATGGTAGAGAATATCTTTATATCCTAGATGAGTCCATTCCACAAGCTCAGCATCACTAAGCATTTTGCTTTTTGCCGAGCGAACTCTTGCAGCAGGGTACGCAAAAGGAAGAACTTGCATTGCAGTTGCAACAGCAGAGCCTGCAACAATGAGTATGATTGCAGATCCTCCAACAATAAGAAGTTCAATCATGAAAACAGCTCCTCCTCAACTGTTTTGAAAATCTTTGCTTCGTTTTGTGTAAGAAGATCTTCAAAACTAATGCTTACCTCTGATTGTTCGTTGAGAATTCCAACAATTTCCCAAGTGTCAAGAGTTGAGGACACTTTGCAAGGAAGTGCTGCCTTTAATTTGATTTTTCGAGGAATCCTTAATTCTTTTATTTCAGGCTCTTCTTGTAGGAGTTGCCTTGCAAATTTCTCCACAACTTCTGGTTTGTTTAGCTCTTCACGTACACATTCAAGAACTTGGTCGACCACGCGCTCCTGAGCTGCAAGTTCTGCTTTTTTCGCGTGTAAAGTAAAACTGCTCTCTTTTTGTTTGGTGAGCAAGTCCTCTTTTTGCGCGTAGAGCTTATCAAGTTCTCTAAGCTTGCGTTCAACATCCTGCTTGTGCCGTGCTAGTAACTTCTTTTTTTCCTGTTCAAAGGAGTTTCGAAGTTCTTGAACTTCCTTTTGAGCCTGTTCTAGCACGTATTCGATGATGTCTTTTTTTGATTTTTTACTCTGTGGTGTGTTCATGATACTGCGTATACAAACATCAAGAGAATTGCGATGACGAATCCGTAGATTGCTTGAGTCTCAGGTAGTGCTGAGAAAACCATCATTTTTCCAAGAAGTTTTTCATTCTCTGCGGTAGCACCTGCACCAGCTGCTGATGCAATTCCTTGACCAATTCCAGATCCAAGAGCAGCAAGTCCTATTGCAAGTCCTGCCCCGATCGCGATGAGTCCTGTTGTTTCTAAAGCCATGGTTTTACCTCCGTACGCTTTGCGCGTCCCTTTTTTGCTTTTTTTACCTTGTTTTTAGTTTATGTTGTTTTGATAATTAAACAAATCGCACAATAAGTGATTGTGGTCTTGTTTAATGGTGTTTGAGCATGATTTTTTTGGTGTTTCTTTTTGATTTTTTGTGCTTGTGGATTTCTTAGCGTGTCTTATAGTGTGTCTTTTGTTTTCTTTGTTGTGTATGGAGTAAATGGCGTTCCGCCCCCTTCATAAAACTGGGAGAAGAACTCAATGTAGTGAAGTCTTACTGAGTGAATGCTTGATCCTAAAACATTCATTGCAAAATTGAATAAATGTCCGAAGATGAGCAGGAGGATGAACAAAATTGGGCCGAGAAGAGCTATGTGGTTGAGTTGTTCTGCCATGATGTTAATACCTAGAGCAATACCTCCTGTTGCAAGACTAAGTGCAAGAAGCCTTGCATAGGAGAACCACGTTCCAATAAAACCTGTAATGTCCATAAGTCCCATAATACCAGTATTTGCAATGAAAAGGATTCCGCTCATAAGCAAGGCAAGAATGCCAAGAGCGGTACTTTCAAGGAAGAGCAATGCTACTCCCAATTCAAGAAAGACAATGGAAAGATTTCCTGTGATGATTGCGCGGTAATCTTTTTTTTCTAGGTTTGAAAGTATGCTGAGCAAAATACCTACATTAAGGTGCAATAGTCCAAGTACAAGCGCTGTGATGAGAACCGTTTTAGCATTTTTGAAGGGATCAAAAAGTAACGGGGAGAATCCGAAAAGGTTTCCGAAAAAAGATCCGAAAAAAATGCCAAAGAGAATTGTTGAAAGTGAACAGATGAGCAATACAAAGCCTGAATCGTAAACAATTTTTTTTCGAGGTGTTGCTTTTACAAGAAGGAGTAGTGAGACAAATAACAAAAGAATGCCGTATCCAACATCTGAAAACATGAATCCAAAAAAGAGTGGAAGAAATATGCTCACAAATATTGTCGGATCAATACCTCTGTAGGGCGGGTATCCGAACATCTTGGTTATGAATTCAAAGTGTTGAGTATAGCGATTGTTTTTAAGTTTGCTAGGGCCTGTCTTTGCAGGTCTTGAGATGATACTTACTGTTGCGACCTTGTGAAGTTTTTCAATTTGTTTTAACTCTCTCTCACTTACATATCCCTCAAGAACAAAGGTGTGTTTTGTTCGGTGTAGTTGGTTTGAAGCTTCGTAACGTTCGTGAAACACTGTTAATTCATAGAAGAGTTGATCAATGTGGTCTGCGTGTTTTTCCGCCTGGCGTTGTAAGTCTTCAATAAGTTCTTGTTCTTCTTCACACAACTCTTTGATGTGTTTTTCTATGATTCGTATTTGTGTTGCATTATCCTTTTCTGTAAGAGGGTCAAGAGTTACTATATGATGACCTGCAACTTTGAGTTTTTTGAGCACTTGTGTTTCGTATTCAAGAGGAACAGCAAGAATTGCATGAGTGGGAGTTTCTTTAAGTGAATGAGGAATTGTTCGCACAATATCCTTTAACGCTTTTTGAAGGTGTTTCTCCTTAGAACGTGTTGCGGTATGTTTTGAAGTTTTTCTATTCTTCTTGGTTGTTGGTGATGATTCTTCACTTTTTACAGTGTTTTTCTTGCTTATGAGTAAGATAGCATTTTTGGAAGTGTGTCTGGGAAAGAAGTCCCCTCTTTCAAGTTTAAAGGGGATCTTTGAGAGTAACTCTTTTTGTTCCTTTGCACGAGTGATTTTAGAGGTAACTTCTTCAAGGCGTGTTGAGAGTTGTTCGATACGTTCTCTAAGCTCGTTTTTGACTAATTTTGCTTCTTTGAGAACAAGTTGAAGTTCTCTGTTGGTAAATGAATGTTCTTTTTCCTTTTTTGAAAAGGGTTGGAGCTTTTCTTTAAGCCATTTAAGTTCTAAGAGGGTTGAGCTTATCTGCTCATTTAGTTCAATAGTTTGATCTCTTTTGAGCAGATCTTTGTAGTTGCTTTTATCTGCGCTGTGCAGGTGAAGAATTCCTTTTTCATGAAGAAAATCAAGTATTGTGGTTTTGTCTTTTTGAAGGCCGATAATCTCCACAAATGCGAGTTTTTCAGTTTTCATAAGAGCTCAACTATTTTTTTGGCAGTTTTCCTAATGCTGTCTTTTGAAATACGAGAATATGCCTGTAATCTTTTTTTCAGCTCTTCCTCTTCTTTTGAATACTTCTTTTCTAAAGATTGGGATACTGTTTTGAAGTGAGCTTCTTTCTTCTTAATATACTGGGCAATTGTTTGTTCATACTCCTCGCTAAGTTTCGCGCGTATTTTTTCGATTTGCTCAGCGTAGCGCTTTTTTGCACGCTCAATATCGCGTTCTGCTTTGTTCTCTGCCTCAATGATTTCTTGAATAAGCTTCATTTAACCTGCCGTCTTAATCCTTCGTTTTTAAAGTTATCCCTCTTCAGCAGCATTTCAAAAAAAAGGGTTTACTTGATTGTTTGTCTTGTTGGAAAGACACTGCAATAAAGATTGCGTTCTACTAAAACAAGGGGTCAGTGTCCTTTACAAAGAGGTGTTCCATAAGAAAACTGTTGTTGGAGCGAATATACAAAGAGTATTCAATCTTTCAGCATGCTTGCAAGTTTGAGGGTGTCTAAAATTTTCTTTGTTTCATGATGTTCTCAATTGCAAGGTCAGGGTGTTTAAGGTTTCCTGAAGAGTCTTGTTCAAGTCCTTTCCACACACGAACTCCGCAAAAAAGGTCGCCTTCGGGACAAGGGGGTTTTACTTGTGCTTTTGTGCGCAGGTAGCAGGGAGGACCAAAAATTCCTTTAAGTTCGGGGTGCACTCTTTCAATTTCTTGGCGCTGAGCAATTGTGAGCCTCCCAATTTCTTCTTGTGCGTTAAGACACTCTCTTTTTTCGTCTTTTTGTTTGAAATTAAGAAGATCAACACTTTCTCTGAATCGTAAGGCAACACCGTTTGGAAGAAGGTAGTTTGCAAGTTCAGCGCGCACTCCCATCTCAAGAAGTTGATTTCTTGCATTCCATGTGTGGTGCATAGTTTCCTCGTAAAATTTAATCGCTTGAGGCCCTGATGCTTGAACAAGGGAGGGTGTGATGAAATCAGGTGTGTTAAGAATAACTTGTTCAAATAAGGGTCTTGCACCAGGTGTCATGCGTTGACGTTGTTCTTGTGCATCTGCTGTTGCACTGATTTTCATCATAAAGGTGAAATGAGGAATGATCTGCGCTCGTGCAAGTTTTTGCATATGGTCAAGAGTAAGCACGTCACCTCTATGGGTGTTATGTGCGGGATCGAATAAATACTCCAGGATGGTAGAATCATTAAGAGCATAAGAGGGGACTCCGAGCATGTCACGAACTGCTAAGAGCATCTCAGGAATTGCGTTTGTTTTGTAACTAGTTAGCTTGGTTACTCTTCCTTCTAACTGTTCGTCAAATTCTTGCGCCCACTGTCTTGTGAGCTGAGGATCTTTGCCTTCACTAAATACTTTTACAAGAAGCTTATGTTCAAGAAGCTCTTCTTCTGGAAGGGGATCTTCAAAAAGCTGAGCAATTCCGGGATCTCTTTCTTTGACCAATCGCACCATTTCTCCAATGATGTGTCTTGCTTCTGTTGGGGTATCTGGTTGGTTGCTTAGGCGATAATACCTTGCAAGAGTGATTGCGTTGATAGAATGGTACAGGTGCGCGGTGGTGTTAAGACCGATAACGTAACGCGCTGCTTCCTGCGTCTTCTTTTTTATTTTGGCAAGGTTTTGCTTATGTTTTGATCTGCGAGAAGGAAATCGACTGTAATACTCTTCGCACGCTGCCTCAAGAAGAAGTTCATCTCGCAGACGTTCATACGCATAGAATTGCTGTTTTACGCACTGAATAAAGATGTTTCTTGCTTTTCTTGGGAGGCGAGGAATAAGCGTATTCTCAATGCTCATTTTTTTGTAGCGCTGGCTTACTTGTTCTGAGTTGTAAAAGGGGTGTGCGTGTAAATGACTCCAAATGAATTGTCGTGAAACGCCATCAAGTCCGAAGACGTAATTGCGATGCATGTAAGGAGTGTGGTGGCGCGCTTTGTATGTGTCTTGTGCGATTTTCCTTGCTCGTTCAAGATTCTCCCGAACTGCAAGAGGTGAAACGAGACTTCCACTATAACAAGAACGAGCAGCGCCAAGCGCAACATCAAAACCAATATCTGTTGATAACCTCTCAAGAGTTGTTTGAATTTCTTGTGCTTGCAGGGGCTTTTGTTCTAACTCGCGTTGCAGGCGTGAGAGAAGCACGCTGATATCATCAAAGAGTTCAACGCGAGGAGGTGTTCCGCAAAAGTGGTCAGACCAGGACATCAGGGAAAAAGAAGGTATTGTTCTATTTAATCATTGTGCAATCACTAAGCAAGTACTAAACGAGTGCAAACGTTTATATATTCTTGACCCTGTTTTGAGTATATGAAAACACTTAGTTACGTTGCTCCAAGCCTGTTCTTATTCTATGCGATTTATTTCTACACAACGCCATTAAATGCAGTACTTATCGTTGCAGGATTCTTACTGCCTCTTGCAAGCAAGATCTACAAGACGTATTGGTTTCACAACATTTTGCCAATCACCGCGCTTGCAATATGCTCCTTGATCTATTCCTCATTATGGTATTTTACCGTTGGCTATGTGTTACAAGTTCTCCTTGCAATTTTTGAGAGGGGAGTTCCTCTCTTCAAACCCTTCACTTCTCTAAACATTCATTATAAGGTGAAAAATCTTGAACGCAACGTACTCATAGGGAGCATCATCGGCATTATTTTAATGTTTTTCCAATAGTGGTTTATCATGTACATTCATAATCTTAACCCCGTTGCGCTGGATCTTGGATTTGCACAGATTTACTGGTACGGCATTGTCTACGTTGTGGGATACTTACTCACGTATTGGGTGCTTTTCAAACGTCGTGCAGAACTCGGGCTTTCGCGAAAACAAGTAGATGATTTAGTTTTCTCCTTTCTTGTTGGCATGCTTATCGGAGCGCGTATCTTTCATTTTCTGTTCAACAATCCTGCAGTGTTTATCAAAGACCCTCTTGAATTGCTACGCATATGGCATGGAGGTATGAGTTTCTTCGGAGCGCTCACGGGAATATCCATTGCTGCTGCGATCATGCTTAAACGTTGGAAACTTTCGTTCTACAAGATAGCAGATATTGTCGTGCTTCCTGTTACTGCAACACTCGTGTTGGGACGTCTTGCAAATTTTGTAAATGGTGAGTTATGGGGGAGAGTAACTGATGTGTCTTGGTGTGTTGTATTTCCGAGTGTTTCTGGTTGTAGGCATCCATATCAACTCTACGCCGCGGGATCACATTTACTCTTACTGGGAATTTTATGGTATGGGCATAAGCATCAGAAAAACTTGAGGGAGGGAACGTTGTGGTTCACCTTTCTTATAGGGTACGCATCGCTGAGATTTATTACGGATTTCTTCAGAGAAGATCCGATGTTCTTGTTCTTAACCAATTGGCAGTGGTTAAGTCTTGTCGCGGTAGTTGTAGCACTCTTGTGGAAATCACACCATGATTCACAACGTTTTAATCGCCCAGCTAAACACTCCCATTCCTGAAAGGGTAATTGCGGTTACGGCTGTTGCTGCAATGAGCACACCACAAACAACAGCTACAAAGAATTCTTTATAGGTCATCCCTAAGACGTGTGCTGCGATTGCACCGCTATACACGCCAGATCCTGGAAGAGGAACGCCGATGAAAAGAGCAAGACCAAGAGGACCGTACTTATGAACGTAAGGTGCTGCCTTTCTCTGTGTGCGCTCAACCACGCGGTGATAAAACCGCTCAAAAGGTTTGATAATACAGAGCATCCTTATGACTTTTTCAAGTGTGATGTACAGTGCAGGTCCCAAACCTATGTTGATGAGAACAGCAACAAGAAAAACAAGCCACCATGGAAGGCCTCCTTGTAAAATACCATAGGGAATTGATGCGCGAAGTTCTAAGAAGGGAAGAAGTGTGAGTGCAATGACTACTGCAAGAGGTAGCATTAACATAGTTTTATCCTCTTAGCTTTGCTTTTCAAGAGGTCATCTGTCTTAATGAGGTGGGAGATGAGTTTTTTAGGATCCGTAAATGCTCTTTTGACGTAAGTGCAGATCCTTCCATTTTCTTCAAATGTTTGTTTATGTTTTTTCTTAAAGTTCGCAACACGTTCAGTTTCTTCAAGAGGGGGCCCACACCGCTTAGAAACAGGTTCAAGATTTTTTGCAGGAAAGACAAAGAATGCTTTTGCAGGCTCTCCTTCTTTCCAATTCCAGCCATAATTAAGAATTTCAAAATCGTGAAATTTGAGTTGGTTGCGTAATATTTTGATTGCTTTCATAATCTTTGCACCAACAACGTCCGTTTTCCCTTCAAGCGGTTCAATCTCAAGACACACTACTTTTTTGGTCTTATACTTCTTCTTTATTTTTTCAAGATCAAAGGGTTTGATAATAAAGGCAGACTTTGTTGGTTTTTTGAGAAATTTTGCAGCAGCTTCTCTAAACATCTCATATTTTTCTTTGGTAAGTGCTGCTGCAGCATTGCGATCTGCAAGAATGGGGTCAACAACAATAATAGGAGAGTCTGTTTTTGATTTATTAAAATCTTCAAGCGTAAGATTTCTCTTAAGAGGGTCTATGATTTCTTTATCTTTCCATTTTTGTGATGCTTTAAGGAGGTTTTCAAATCCTTTGTAGGTAATGACAAGGATGTCGAGAACGTGTCCTGAAAAACCACCAATATAACTCTCAGCGCCATACACTCTTGCGGCTTTGCAGAATTGTTTTGCAAGACGAATATCTCCTGCGTAACGTTTGTGCTTTTGCACCCATGCGACGTGCAGGGGGGACATATCAGTTACGTTTTTCGCCTTTGCGGGGTCATCAACTTTAAGCACGGGAACAATTTCAACATTCACGTCTTGTTTGAGGTGGAAATAATCTCTACTTCCATGCACGCGTTCAATTGCAAGAGGTGAGAGCGCTTGTTCAAGAAGTTCTGAGATATCTTTGTCTTTGTAGCGTTCATAATCAAAACGAACAAAAATATCTATGTCGTGATCTCCTTTGAGATTAGTTCCTTTTGCAAGAGATCCACCAAGCATCACTTCTGCTTGAATCTGCGCATCATCAATAAGTTTTTGAATCTCTTTTACCAATTTCTGTGCTCGTTTGACTTGCTCTTTATCTGGTTCGAGCTTGGGAAGAATTTCCTTTTTAAGATCCATTAGAATCTCTTTAAGAACAGGGGATTTAAAAGACTTTGGCATTTTTTAGCGCTGTAACAGCAGGTTTCGCAAATGTCTGGCTGTGATTGTGTAAGAAGTGCTGTCCAAGGATTGTTTGATACTTCTGTCAAGCAGTGTTATGGCAGGTTGTTGCAGTGCCTGTTCAAGAAGCAGGTCTGCTGCATCAACAAGGTATCGCGAAATGGTCTCTCCCTCTTTAGTTGAAAGTCCTGAAGGAACATGCAGATCGCTCAAGACATAATCAGGATGATTTTCTTTCATCTCTTTGAGCGCGGAGTCAAGCGTGGTTGTTAGGCGTGCTTGAGGAACTTCCTTGCGCGCTACTTGTTGTTGGGGGGGGAGTGTCTTCCACAATAAGGAGGTTATGCATTAGCGCACCTTTTTACTGATAGCGGCACTTGGCACTTGCTGTGCGTAGTGGATGAATGTTGTTGTAAAATCATCGATAGATACATCATAAGGCATCCGCATATTCACATCAAGACAATGTTCTTTATCACTGAGCAAGATGGTATGGATGGGCCAATGCTCTTTTGCGATATCAATTAGTGATTCTATATTGGCAGGTTCTTTCTCATATCTGCTCACGCGAAGAGGATCTGAAATGATGAGATAGGTTGGAGTTACTCCTTTGTCAACCAGATCATCAACTAGTGTCTGATAATCTTCTGCACTTCTTGCAGCAAACGCTTGGAGTGCGCTGATTTCTCTTAATTGAGTCATCGCGTGTACGAATTCTCTTCTCTGATCTGCTACGATGAAACACTTCCAGTAAATATTATTCTGCTCATCAAGAGGGTGAAGTCCGACTCCGAGCTTGCCTGCAAGCGAGAGGTCTCTCCAGGTTTTTTCGCCTGCGCTGATCTTGCTCATGAGAACACCTCCTGAAGGTAGGGTGTGGTGAGTACGGGTTGTTGCAAGTGCTTGTTGAGATCGTTGAGTCCTTTGAGAAGGTCGTCAAGATTTCTTTCTTGTAGTGCAAGCATTGTTGGAGTGTGGGTGAGCATACGCTTCACAGCCTCCACTGATTTTGGTATGTCAAGAGCGTAGCCTGTCTCTTCAGGGTAGTCTCCTGAGTAGCCGCTTGCTTTACCGTAGAAGATGCTGAATCGTGCGATGACTCTTCTCGATCCTCTCAGTTCATGAACAACCCTTTCTACAGCGCTTGTGGATCCGCTGATGTATAGGGGTGCTTTGGCGTTAAGGAAGATATCAGAGTTTCGAGCGTCGATAAGTTCTATGGTAAGGTCGGGTCCATTGAGTTCTCGAACGCCTGCGAAGTTATTCGGATCATAACCAAATTTTTCTTTCTGGATTTGTACATAGTGTTCATCATACCGTTCAGACATGTCTTCCATAAGGTAGGGTGAAGCTATCACCACTGGTATTGTTCGTGTCATGAGTAGGTCCTCCTCGAGTGGTTGTGTGTTGTTGTGTTTTTTGCATATCGGTCTAGTATGTGTGTAAGTCCTTCTGTTGCTTCTTGTGTACTTAACTTGCTTGGTAGACGCTCATCTGGTTGTGCAGCTCCTCGTAGAGCACTTGCAGTAAGGGAGGACGTGCCGATAATAAGCGTGCAAGGGTGTTGTTCTTTAATGCTCGGTATGAGTGAATAACCAATATTTTCTGGATATTCGCCCAGTGTTTCAAGTGGTAGGCGGTGATCGAGCAAGATGATGTCATATTGTTTTTCGCAAAGTGTTTGCCTTGCTTCAACGTAGGTCTTTGCAAGATCGCAGGTATGTTCTGAAAAGTGGTTGGGAGCAACTGCATGCACTGCTTCTTCAAGTACTTCAAAGCATTGGTCTTCTACAATGAGTATGTTGAGTGATTTTTGTG
>RFJL01000059.1 GCA_003695435.1 Candidatus Woesearchaeota archaeon | reverse complement strand
TGCCCAAAAAGAAACACCTTACTCACCTGGGGACGATTGTGCACATAGGCAATAGCGGCAATGGTGTCGTGCACTTGTTCACTCATCACATAGCGCTCACCAAAACTCTCCCCGTGCCCGTGAAAGTCAAAACGTAATGTCAATAAGTAATACCCTAATTCATTTGCGAGTTGTGCTATGAGATCATGATTCTTATTCTGATGAAATCCATGAAGAACAATGAGAGCAGGCATTTTTTGTTTTGTTTCAGGATAGCGTAAAATGCCGGAGAGTTGAGTTCCTTGCCTGTTAAGAAAGGTAATGTTTTCAATCATAGAACAAACCTGAAATGATGATGAGTCCTGCACCAACCCATTGAAGAGGTGTTAATACGTCACCAAGAAAAGTAAGTCCGAGCAAAAGCACAAAGATGGGAAATGTTTGCGATGCAAGACCAACTTGCCACGCAGGGATGAGCATAGCGGCACGGATGAGAAACATGTGAGCAAGAACGTATCCTGTAATAATAAAAAGTACCAGATACATGATCAGCAAAGGAGTCCACGTCACGCTTTGTTTTACGAAGGGAGCAACGATTGCGCCAACAATAAAAACGCCTAAACCTTTGAACTGGTTGATCGTGTAAGGAGAATACTCTTTAAGCAAACGTTTTGTCTCAACATAGCCGTATCCCATACCTATTGCACCGATCAAAACAAGAACATCTCCGAAAACAATCGTGCTCGTTAAGTTTTCCACGATAAGAAGAATGCCCCCGCCAAGAGCAAGAGCAATAGCGTAAAGTCCCATCACACTAATGGTCTCGTTAAGAATGAGCACTGCAAAAATCACTGTTGCAACACTTTGAAATTGCACGAGCAATCCGCCAATGGTACCTGTTGTGTTGATAAAACCCGTGATAATGAGAAAAATTGGGATGCCAAAACCAAGAAGAGCAACTCTTACAAAATGCGTAAACGCCATGTGCTGTTTCTTCTCATTAAGAACAGTGAAAGTAGAAAACATCACCGCACCTGCAAGAAGCATCATCAAGGAGGGGTGCATCTGAGACACAATTGGTTTTTGCACAATTGTTGTAAGTGCGAAGAAGAAAAAGGCGAGCAAAGCGTAGAAAATCCCCTTGTTCATGGGAGTGGTAATACCGCCTCTACATATAAAAGTACCTTTTGGTGCATTTTTAATGGACAAGGCGGGATTTGAACCCACAGCCTCTCCGCTGCCAGCGGAGCGTTCTACCGGATTGAACTACTTGCCCAAAGGAAAGATTCTGCAAACACAACATCTTAAGAAAGTAGTTTAAAAAAATTTACTTCGCAGCAAGTTTAATATCTCCTTCCTGCACGGTTTTCCTGCCTGAATGTTTAGCAATGCGAGCAGCTTTTTGAGCGATCTCCTCTGTGATCTCTTCAAGAATATCCGTAAATGCATCAACCGCATCAGCAGAAACACGTTTAGCACCTGCATTCATAAGAATTCTTGCAACAGGGGCTTTTGGGATTGTACTGGTTTTTCGAGTTGCCATGATGTTGTATATGGTTCTGTTCTTTTATAAACATTGTGCCCGTAAGACGTCCTATCCACCCGCCCAACCGCAGGCGATCATTGCTCAGGGGAAGTGTGCCAAAGCTTTAAATAATCAATAAAATGCAATGAACACATGCATGAAATCATCCGAAAATACGTTTTGCAAAACGCTCATCGCTATGGTAAACCTGAGCCTGGCAGAATCATTGGAAAAGTTCTAGGTGAGAATCCTCAATTACGAGCACAAGCAAGAGAAGTAAATGAGACCATTCGCGAAATCTGCGAGGAAGTCTCCTCTCTTTCAGCCGAAGAAATACTCATTGAACTCGAAGATAAATTTCCGGAGCTGCTTGAGAAGAAAGAAAGAAAAAGCGGGCTTAAAGACCTACCAGGAGATACATCAAAAGTCGTAACTCGCTTTGCGCCTTCTGCATCAGGACCTCTGCACATAGGACATGCCTACGTTGCATCATTAAACATTGAGTATGCAAAAAAGTATGGTGGCAAATGTTACTTACGTATTGAAGATACTAATCCCAACAACATAGACCCTGTAGCATACACGCTTCTTCCAAGAGACATGAATTGGCTTGCAGAAGAAGATATTGAAGTCATCATCCAAAGTGATCGTCTTGAACTCTATTACGCGTACGCTCTTAGACTCATAGAAGAAAACTGGATGTATGTCTGTACGTGTAGCCCAGAGGATTTTCGTGAATTAATAGCGACGAGCACGCCTTGTCCTTGTAGAACTCTTTCGTGTGAAGAACATGTTTCTCGGTGGAAAAAAATGCACACGGAATTTCACGCGGGTGAAGCAGTAGTGAGATGGAGAAGCGATCTTGGTCACAAGAATCCTGCAATGCGTGACTTTCCTCTTTTTAGAATTGTTACTGACGA
Organism: Candidatus Woesearchaeota archaeon; assembly: GCA_003695435.1. NCBI lineage: Archaea > Nanobdellati > Candidatus Woesearchaeota > Candidatus Woesearchaeota archaeon. The sequence goes on along the minus strand of RFJL01000059.1, from coordinate 889 downwards.
GCATCCTCGACAAGGGAAAAAATATCGTGTTTGGCCCCTTATGAACTTTGCAGTTGCTATTGATGATATGGAATTAAGAGTTACTCATGCTATTCGAGGAAAGGATCACGCAGATAATGCAAAAAGGCAAGCGCTCATTCACGCAGCACTTGGACATACAACGCCGGAGTCCATTCCTCTTGGACGCATCAACTTTGAAGGGTTTGAAGTCTCAACATCAAAAACACGCGAGAAGATTGAAGCAGGAGAGTATGAAGGCTGGGATGATATCAGACTTCCTTTCTTAGGAGCATTTGCTCGTAGAGGTTTTGCACCCATTGCATTTAGAAAATACGCAATTGATGTTGGGATCTCAAAAACGGATAAATCCGTTACTATGGAAGACTATTACAAAGCGCTTTACGCGCATAATAAAGCAGCACTTGAAGAAATTGCAGATAGGTATTTTTTCGTAGCACAACCTGTAAAAATTACTGTTGAAGGGGCTCCTTCAATTCACGTAGTACTGGATAGGCATCCAGAATTACGAAAGGGCGGACGCGAACATAACACTGCGTCGGTCTTTTACATAGCAGCAGATGATTATGCTTCAATTAGTGATGGAGAAGAGTTTCGTTTACGCGACTGCATGAATGTTCGCAGAGAAGGGGACAACTTTGTTTTTGTGTCTTTGTCCTATCAAGACTTTTCTGGAAAGAAAATCATCCATTGGAGCGTTGATGAAGAACCCGTAGTTGTTCGTATGCCTGATAACACCCTTGTTCAAGGTTATGGTGAAAAATACGTTGCTGATGTTCGCGTAGGTGATGTAGTGCAATTTGAACGGTTTGGATTTGTGCGTAAAGACTCTGAAGATGAGTTTTGGTATGGGTGTTAGCTAACCTTGGCG
>RFJL01000058.1 GCA_003695435.1 Candidatus Woesearchaeota archaeon | reverse complement strand
CCAGGATAGGAAGAGCCGACATCGATGTAGCAAGCCGCGCCGTCGATATGAGCTCTCGGGCGCGACAACTCTGTTATCCCCGGAGTAACTTTTCGGTCATTTCAAGGCCCCACCAAGGAGCCATTGAAGTTCGCTAGACCAGACTTTCGTCTTTGGATTTTATACTGTTAAAAATCCAATCAGGCTGGCTTTTGCTCTTGCACTCTACACCGGATTTCTGACCCGGTTGAGCCAACCTTAGGGCACCATTGATACATTTTCAACGGTGTGCCACCCCAGCCAAACTGTCCACCTGCAGATGTCCTCATTTAGAGTGAGTGATGGAAAATGTGAAGAGTGGTGTTACATTGGCGTCTATCTACGAACTGGCGTCCGAAGCATAAGCGACTCCCACTTACCCTATACAACACATTTTTCATCACAACTACAAGCTACAGTAAAGTTTCACGGGGTCTTCACTTCCCACTGGAAATCTCCGGCCTTTGCACCGGAAAAGAGTGTTCGGGGGACTCAGGTTAGGGACAGCGACGATCTCGTTACGCCATTCATGCAGGCCGTCATTCAAACGGCAAGGCATTTCGCTACCTTAAGAGAGTTATAGTTACCCCCGCCGTTTACCCGCTCTTAGCTCCGTTGAACCGGAGTTTGAAGTACGGGCACTGGGCAGACGTCACCTCCTGTACACACCTTCTCAGGCTAGCAGGAAGTTATGTTTTTGTTAAACAGTCGGACCATCCTAGTCACTGCGCCCTACACTCGCCCTCGTACGAACACGAGTGTAGGGACCCCTTCAACCGAAGTTACAGGGCTAGTTTGCTGAATTCCCTTAACCTGATTACACCCTCACGCTTTAGGCTACTCACCTAGGGGCACCTGTGTTGGTTCTGGGTACGATTACTTTTGATCCGCCATGTTTCTTTTTCACGGCATCTAGGAATCAGCGAGACGACAAAGCCGCTATTCTCAGATTTAACCTTATTCTCATCATGACGATACTCCTAAGGCTTATTCTGATTAACGAGGTAGATAACCCCCGCTCGCTTATCCCAAACGGTCAGAAACATGGCTTGTGTTGCCACATGTACAAAAGTAGCACCGGAATCTTAACCGGTTTCCCTTTCCCGCTTAATCACATTACGATCGCGGTTAGGATCGGCTTACCCTTGGCTGATCTGCATTGCCAAGGAACCCTTGCCCTTTCAGCGATGGAGATTCTCACTCCACTTAGATCCTACTACCACCAGGATTTTTATTACTACTCGGTCCACGCAGGCGCGCGCCCACGCTTCTACCCAAGCAGTACACCAACCTACCATACATCTTTGAGATGTTCTTGAGTATCGGTAGCTAACTTAGCCCCGTCCATTTTCAGGGCCGATATTCTTGACAAGTAAGCTGTTACGCACTTATTATAGGGTGGCTGCTTCTAAGCCAACCTCCTCGCTGTCTATGAATACCGACACCCTTCACCCTTTAACACTTAGTTAGCATTTTGGGACCTTAACTCAAGTTTGGGTTGTTCCCCTCTCGCGACTCACCCTTACGACGAGCCGCCGTCTCCCGTCATCTACGACGACAAAGCATTCGGAGTTGGACAAGGAACCGAGGAATTTCTTCCCCTAAATCCCCAATCCGTAGCTCTACAACATTGTCTGTCTCCGACGAGGCTTGACTACGGCCAATTTCGGTTGGAACCAGCTATCACCGCTCTCGATTGGCTTTTCACCCCTAGCCCCAAGTTATAAGAACACTTGTCCGTAGAACCTCTGCGGGCCTCCACCATGTTTTACCATGGCTTCACCCTACTCAGGGCTAGATCGAGCGGCTTCGGGTCTGGTTGACATGACTTCTGGCACTTTCACACCACGTCCCTCGTAAACTGCGGACCTGTTGGTTTCCCTACGGGTACTTCTATGGAATTACCCTTGCCATGTCAACAAACTCCCTGGCACATTATTCAAAACGCACGATGCAACACCGAAGTGCAGCATCCCACTATCGCTATTAGGTTTCAGATTCTTTTCACTCTCTGTTAAGAGTTCTTTTCAGCTTTCCCTCACGGTACTCGTACGCTATCGGACTCCATACGTATTTAGGGTTGGAGGTTGATGCCCCCCACATTCATGCCTGAAATCCAACAGACACTACTCAGGATACTACCAAACCTTTCTTGCCTTCCGATACGGGTCTATCACCCTCTATGGAACTGCTTTCCAACAGATTTCTCGTCGACAAGCGAAGGTCGAAAGGTAGTCCTCAACACCACATCTCTAACGCATTTCTGCGCAGATTCAGTTTGCCCTCTACCGTTTTCGGTCGCTCTTACTCACGGCATCTCAATTGATTTCTCTTCCTGCAGGTACTAAGACGTTTCAATTCCCTGCGTTCCCTATCCCGAAGGATCTAAACGCGAAGTCGCATTCGGAAATCCCTGGTTCAACACCTACGTGTGGCTCGCCAGGGCATATCGTCACTTGTTACGTCCTTCATCGGCGAATGGAGCCAAGCCATCCACCTAATAGCTTCTTTTCTACTCCTATGATTGGCCTCATAAATATGCAAAGATATCTCTTCCGCCGGCCCCGATGACTCCATCGGGAACGGTTAATGCCCTTTGTTGTTTGAATCCCCAAAGGGGAAACGAAGTGGACCCGTGGGGATTTGAACCCCAGGCCCCCGCCTCACTTGAGACGAAGGAATCTTGCTTGTCTGTGCAAGGGCGATGCTCTACCAGACTGAGCTACAGGCCCATGAATAGGAGTGTTTAAGCAACAAAAGCAATCAAAGCTTTTAACAAACGTGTTGTTGAAATTTTTTCTTTTTCTCGATGAGAAATAAAGAAAAAAAGGAGGTGATCCATCCGCAGGTTCCCCTACGGATACCTTGTGACGACTTAACCCTTCTCACTGAGCTTAGGTTCGAATCACCCAAAAAAGGTGAGCCTCCCCTAAACCCTGCTCGAGTGGTTTGACGGGCGGTGTGTGCAAGGAGCAGGGACGTATTCACCGGGCGCTGATAACACCCGATTACTAGGGATTCCGATGTCATGTGGGTGAGTTACAACCCACAATCTAGACTACGATTGGGTTTCGAGGATTAGCGTCTCCTCTCGGAGTAGCAGCCCATTGTCCCAACCATTGTTGCGCGCGTGTAGCCCAGAAGATTCGGGGCATACAGACCTAACGTTGCCTGCACCTTCCTCCTCCTTTCGAAGGCAGTCCCTACAATGTGCCCAATCATCCCGTAGGACTTGCTGGCAATAGTAGGCACAGGTCTCGCTCGTTACCAGACTTAGCTGGACACCTTACGGCACGAGCTGACGTCGGCCATGCACCACCTCTCGGCTCGTCAAGTAAGCCCTTCAGACTGACCGTCATCCTGCCGTCGCTCCTGGTGAGATTCTCTGTGTGGAGTTAAATTAAACCGCACGCCGCACCCCTTGTAGTGCTCCCCCGCCAATTCCTTTAAGTTTCAGCCTTGCGACCATACTTCCCAGGCGGTGAGTTTAACGGCTTCCCTACGATACTGCACACGCTCGTAACGTATGCAACATCTAACTCACAGCGTTTACGGCCAGGACTACTCGGGTATCTAATCCGGTTCGCTCCCCTGGCTTTCGTCCCTCACAGTCGGATCCGTTCTAGTAAGATGCCTTCGCGATCGGTGGTCCTACTGGGATTATAACATTTTACCGCTCCCCCAGCAATACCTCTTACTCCTCCCGGTCCCTAGTCGAGTAGTATCCCTTGCACGCTGACCACTTGAGATGGTCAATTTCACAGGGGACTTTCTCAACCTGCTACGGACGCTTTAGGCCCAATAAAAACGGTCCCCACTCGTGGCGCTGGTGTTACCGCGGCGGCTGGCACCAGTCTTACCCACCACTTATTCTCCAAGATATTTACTCTTGGCAAAAGCCACAGCGTACACTGTAGCACTCAGGGTCCCCTTATCACACTTTCGTGCATTGTAAAGGTTTCGCGCCTGCTGCACCCCGTAGGGCTAGGGACAGTATCTCAGTTCCCTTCTCGGGGCTCCCTCTCTCAAGGCCCCTACGGATCATCGGCTTGGTGGGCCATTACCCCGCCAACAACCTAATCCGCCGCTGTCTCATCCTTAGGCCTTCCGTTTGAGTGATCATGCATTCCAGCGTAGATCACCTATGGAGTTTTAGACTCAGTTTCCCGAGCTTATCCTCCACCCAAGGGCAGATTAACAACGTGTTACTGAGCATTTCGCCGGTGGTCCGAAGACCCCCTGACTTGCATGGCTAAATCGAACCCTGATAGCAGCGACCTCCCGCAGGATCAACGGGAATTCTCGTTTTTTATCCTAGTATGGCCTCAAAATCTGCTGAAACAGTTCGTTCACAAGAAATTAGCTTTGATTAGCTTTCAATTGTGCTCAAACACTCCTATTTCGTGCCCAATGATCTTCATTGAGCATACACGTTTGTTTCGAGCAAAACAACGCTCGTAAGGAGGTGATATACGCTATTTCGCGTGAAATGACTCAAAAAATTTGCCATTTATAAATCTTTGCTTTAGAAGGGCTGAAAAGGCGTTACACTACCATGTCTGCCACACCACCACACCACACGAGCCTCCAACAAGACAACAAGACACCAAAAAAAACACCAAAGAAAAAATAACAGCGAAACAAAAAACGGAATCGAGAACAAACAGAATCGAGGACACAGAAACCTAGCAAACAATCTATTTCTGAGCTCGCTTGCGCTTTTGCTTCTTCATGCGCTTTCTTTGCCACTTCCAGCGCATTTGACCTTTTTTCTTCCAACGTCGTGAACTTCTTTTCATCTACAGCACCATTCCAAAGAAGTCATATATAAAAGATGTGGTTTGGGATGAGAGCTCTGGCACAGCAGTTAAGAAACAGAGCCACGAGAAATAACTCCCAAAATCACCCCCTCATCCTTCAACACAACTCAGGAAGCCACAATTCAAAAAACACTACCTTGGCATCTCAGAGTCTTCTTCGTCTTTTTTTGGCAAATAACCCAAATCTTTGAGTAATTTTTTTTGTACTATGCGTTTATGCTCCTGCGAAAGATGAACATAAGGTATTTTATGCTCTACTTTCTCCCCGCCCTCATTCACAAACACTCCCACAACCAGTTTATCAAACTCAATTTCTGGATGTAATAGACCAAACACTTCAGCCTCATCAGAAGTTCTTGATTCCAAGTCATCCCAACCCCTGTGGCGAATTCTATTTTTCAAAATTTTTTCGAGATCTGCTCTGTGCGGTTTGAGTAGCGGCACTCTTGCAAGTGTTGCAATGCGCTCCATCCATTCTTCATCTTCAGCCATACTTGCATGAATGAAATCTAAAAGCACTTGTTCTGGCAAGAGATACTTCTTAATAGGGCAATCCTCCTCGGACGCCACAATAAGTTTAAGTTCCAAGAGCATGCTGTTCAATGAAAACAAATACTCGTCGAGAACAACTTTATAACCAAGCTCAATTCCTCTTTGTAAGGCTAAATATCTTTGCGCAAAAGCATCTGCAAATTCAGAAGTGGAAAAAATATAATCAAGAACACTTGAATAATCTGATAAGTTTCCTTGTTGTAGCTCAGCGCGCCCTTCTGTTCTCGAATTTTCGGCAGCAGCAGTTGAACACAAATAAGTAACATCACTAGTTTCACTTATTTTCAACAAGACTTGTTCTAATTCTTGACTTGTCCGAGCAACTACCCTTCCTGGAGGCGTCCAAGGAAATTGTGAAGAATCATGTTCATAAAGAGAAGTTCTTTTTGTTTTAGCGTCCTTTTGTTCTTGTACGAGAGGTTCGAGTCTACTTCCTTTTGTACATGCCCCACTAGTTTCTAACTCCTCCCGCACTCCCCTTTCTTGCTGCAAAGAGTCGTATTGAGCATTTGTCGTGCATGACGAATCATACGAGACTGCAGAATTTGATTCCGCTAAGTTGTCTGCAAGAGATTTACCTCCAGTTACATACTTTTTGAGTGCTTTTAACATAAATCTCAAACTCCATGTATTTTTAACTACTGCGTAGTGGTTTATACTACTAAGTAGTATTTAAATGTTTCCTTTTTTCGATTCTTTTCGCCCCATCACAACCACTCGCTTCAACAGGCAACAATAGTCTGCAACAACCCAAACAAAGAGTAAACGCACAACTCACACACCCAAACGTTCAGACAGCAACACTGCCGAGCAACAGACAACAAAAAGAAAGGCAGAACAAAACAACCACCCCGCACAGCAGCTGTGTGCAAGACCCTCCCGGACGAAGGGTTCAAATCAAGAAGGGCAGGGCAAGAAGTTTTTGAAAAAAAACAGAAACAGAAAAACGAAAAATGCTCCCGCCGGGATTTGAACCCGAGTCCTCGGATCGAAAATCCGAGATGATTGGCCGGACTACACCACAGGAGCACTAAAAACCCAGTTAGTCCTACAGGGAAAATTTTTAATTGCTTTAAAAAAGTTGTGGAAACGAACAAAACACAAAACACAAATCACAAGAATAAACAACCCAAAATCAAAAAAGAGCACGATCAAAAAAAGAGCGCAACTTTAAAACAAGAAGAAAAAACAAAGCAAACAAAGCAACGTAAATACCCCAAACCAAGCGTGCCAAGAAATGCATCACCAATGAAGTCACTAAAAGAAGTACAAGAATATCTTGAGGATTTAGCAGAGACTTTCAGACAGCTTAGTGCTGAAGATAAACTGCACCTACTCATCGAACTTGGAAAAGACGCACCAGAGTTCCCTAAGCAATTTGAACTCCCAGAAAACCGAGTTCCTGGTTGCATTAGCGACGCCTATTTTATCGTCAGCGAGCAAGAAGGGACACTCTTCTTTCAAGGTGTTGCAAAAGCTGCAATTTCTCAAGGCTTTGTTGCCATTCTTTTGAACTGTTGTAACGGCCTAAGCAAAGAAGATTTTGAACATATCGATCCTCTTTTCGAGTCGTTCTTACAACAATCTCAAGTGAATGCATCAATGGTTCCTTCACGAGCAAACGCTTTTAGCAATATGTTTACCTTCATGAAAACAATTGCAAAAAAGATCGTAAAACAATAACCCCCTTACGACTGCTCTGCAAAGAGCAAAAACAAAGAGAACAAGAACCCAACATTAGTGTGCGCCTGCAAGGAGCACCATTAAACCCACACCCACCAAGATTGCGATGATGTGCACCACGGTTTCTTTGAACCCGCAATGACGGTGCAGTTCAGGGACAAGATTTGCTGACGCAATGTACAAGAAGGATCCCGCAGCAAAAGGTATGATCATATGTGCAATAGATTCACTTGCGCCCACAACCACAATTCCCACGCCTGCGCCCGCAATTGCAGTAATTGCGGAGAGAAAATTGAAGAAAATCGCTTTCTTTTTTGAAAAACCGCTAAAGAGTAAAATGCCCATATCAGCAAACTCTTGAGGCAACTCATGAAGCGCTACGTTTATGGTAGCAGCAATACCCAAAGGTACGCTTACCAAGTATGCACCCGCGATAACCAAGCCGTCAAGAAAATTATGAATACCATCTCCTATAAGATTAATTGGGGCGAGATGATAACCGTGATGGTGACCACAATCATGCTTCTGGCCCTTCACTTTGTGTTGATGATGGCCATGCACAAATTTTTCGATGATAAAGAAGACAAGGAACCCCGCGATTAGGATGAATGCTTCTTCTTCATGAAATCCTTGCTCAAAAGCCTCAGGTAGAAAGTGCAAGAACACCCCCCCTAGAAGAGTTCCCACCGAGAGTGAGAGTAGTGCCATAAGCCAACTATGTGGCACGTCTTTCTTGAGCAGAAAAGGAATTGCTGCAAGTATTGCAAGTAAAGATACTGCAAGAACCGATACAAAAATATAGATGATTTCTGCTGTTACTGCCATACTCTGATGAGAAACAGCGATTTTATAAACCTTATTGAAAACGATTATCAATAATGAAGTCACGATCAACCAGACAAAAAGAACTACTCAAAAACACAGCACAACAATTCAAACGATTCTTCAGTGCAGAAGACCTACTTGAACAAGCACAGCGAAAAGAACCCAACCTCGGCATCGCCACAGTTTATCGATTTCTCAAAGAACAGGTAGCGCAAGGAAAACTCTACACCTACCAGTGTGATGGAAAATCCATTTACAGCGTTGAGAAGAGAAGTCACTGTCACTTTATCTGTGAGAATACAGGGAAAGTAATTCACTTCGACATTGATAACTTAGACTTCTTAAAAAGTACAAAAAAAGGGAAAAAAACACTTCCCGGAGAAATCACTTCTTTCCAACTCGAAATAAGAGGGATTTGCAATGATTGCAAGTAAAACCCTGCCATCGCCAAGGACCCATCAAAAAAAACTCCCGAAGCACCAAGTTAATTTTCAACCACAAAAGTACTTCCTGCTAATGAATGATCGTCGTATCGGTAACATTTACTGAATACGGTTCCTGAGTTGTCAGAATCACACCTGGTTTGTTAATAATATGCTCATCTAATGATCTGAACAAGTGCTCCTTTACATCAATACATATTTGACGTCTATTATCAAAACCTAGCAAGTCAAGATACGCACTTACAGGACATTGCATAAATTTTGAGCCTTCTACGAAATCAACACTCCACCCATCACGAGCTTGCGAATAAAAGCAAGAAACACCACCAATTGCCGGAAGATCATATATCCGCAAAAGACCGGTTCCCTTTTGAGAATACCTGAAAGGCATCTCAAACGTAAGTCTTTTGATAAACCTATCCAAACACCCATCAACTAGTCCAGGTAATTGTTGCGCTTCTTCAAAAGTTTTTGCTGCGAGTAAAATCTTCTGAGACATCATCAGAAAACAAACAGCCAAGCCTTCTTAAATATTTGTGAGAAAAAAGAATACTCCTAACGAACACCCCTTAGAGAAAACCCACCACGAACAAATCACAAACAAAGTACGAACAAAATACAAACAAAACACAGACCTCTTGAAAAACATCACCTTAATTCTAAAATAATTGGGCAATGATCACTCCCCATCTGATCAGTATCATAATAGCAGTCTTTAACACGTTTAAAGACTTCTTCGTCAGTGAAAAAATAGTCAATACGCCATCCCACGTTGCGCTCTCGCGCCCTGGAAATCAAATGCCACCAAGAATACACCACCTTTTGCGGATAGAGTTTTCTAAACACATCAATCCAACCATGCTCAATAACTTTTGAAACCCATGCCCGCTCCTTAGGGTGAAAGCCAATTTTCCCTTCATTCTCTTTTGGACGCGCAATATCAATTTCCTCATGGGCGCAATTCACATCACCCGCCCAAATGACTTTCTTCCCCCGCGCTCTAAGCTTATCAATAGTTTTCAAAAAATCCTCATAAAACACCAGTTTATCTTCCCATGCTTGCTCACTCTTGCCACCATTAGGAAAATACACTGAAAAAATAGTATAACCCTTCACATCAACACGAATAACTCGCCCCTCATCATCGTCGCGATTATCAATTGCACCTCTGACAAGATGTGCGTGATCAAGACCTCTCTTCACCCAAATTGCAACACCCGAATATCCTTTCTTCTTAGCTGATTGATAAAACTGATCATAATCATCATATTTCTCAATAATGTTTTTTACCTGATCTTCCTGAGACTTTGTTTCCTGAATAAGAAAAATATCAGGGTTATGCTTTTTGATAAACTTCTCAAGCTCCCCCTTCTTTTCAACTGCACGCAAGCCATTAACATTCCATGAAGCAAGTTTCATAACAAAAAAAGAAGTACTTTTGTTTTTAAGCTTAACCATACCAACACTTACAACCACCAGCACACAAACACACATCTCACATCCCGGAGGTTGTAGCAACAACAACCACCCTTGCAAAACTCTTCTCCACCAGATTCATCACGATAGACATAAGTGGTATTATCAACAAGGCGAGGTTGCCATTCTCACAGTATCAGATGGCTTGCAATCATCAAAGGATCTCTGCTCTTGATTAAACCAAAAAATGGAGAAACAAGTACAACAAAAGCACAACAAAAGCACAACAGATCTTCAAAGGTAAACTCGGACAATACACCGCACACCCCATACTCCGTCTAGAACTGCTACTATGGCACTTACCACTTTTTACCTAGACACCTTTAGAATTCTTGAGATTTTCTTTTGGAGGTAAATTGTTTGCAATGTTAAATTTGTGATGAAAGAGAGGGCTTGTTCGCACGGAAAAATCCCAAGACTTTCCAAACCTCACCCCCACAAGTGTAACGAGAAAACCTAACGCACACGCTTTGCGATAGAGATCAATGGTTTTTCGCGTGATATTGTATCTTGCAAAACAGGATTTTTAGGGCGAATCCACGTTTTCTTTCTTGCTTTTACTTCAAATAGTTCTAGCTGTGTGCAACGCATAGAATCAACATCAACATGAAATTTAAACAAATCAATACGCGTCCAATGCTCTTTGAGAAACGCAATCATAACAGGAGGAATAACAAAAGGAAACTCCCGTTCAAGATAACCCTTATTTCCCTTTACCCTGTGAGTATAATAAAGAACATGGTTTGCAAGAACTTCTGCAAGCTCTCCCCTGCAAGAATTGGACAACTCATCAAGAGCATAATTTTTCATGAATTGAAAGAATAAGAGAACTCTTCAAAAACTCTTTGCGAAAAAATGTGTAAAGTTTTCAAGCCGAGTTTCCGAATGTATCCCTTCTGAAGAGTCCGGGCGGGCTCAGACAAATCAAGTGGTTGAAAGAAATGTTAGGGTTCGATAAGGGAGGTCAATGCACCGACCGGGAATCGAACCCGGACCAAAGCCTTGGCAAGGCCCCATTGTACCATTCAACCACCGGTGCGTGGATGAGCCCGCCCGGACTCGAACCGGGGATCAATGCCTTTCTTCAGGGAACTCAAAGCGATCCCCTGTGTAAGGGCACTGTCATAGCCGCTAGACCACGGGCTCAGTAAAGTTTTAAGATAAACTCTTTTCCGATAAGCAGGGTTTATAAAGGTTATTGTAACTCCACCATCTCAAGGGCCCGTAGCTTAGCCTGGCTCGAGCGATGGTCTTATATGGCGTTGGTCGAGGAATACCATTGGTCAGGGGTTCAAATCCCTTCGGGCCCACTTTCCTTCCCAATGGAAATAATTGAAAAAGACGTAGCGGGTTTTGGTATTCGATATTCGGCCCACTCAGAATCTGATGAAATGGGTCATGCCTTTTTGTATGTACTACGCAATGAGTTGCATGAAGAACCCTTTGGATTTATGGAAGACGTATGGGTAGAAGAGCGATTTCGAGGACAGGGTGTGGGCAGTGCACTTGTGAGGAAAGTTATTGAGGGTGCGCAAGAACATAATTGTTACAAACTTGTTTGTGCAAGCAAGTTTTCTGAAGAGCGCGTTCATGCTCTTTATGAGAGATTGGGCTTTTTTAAAAACGGGTTTGAGCTACGCATCGATTTCTAAATCATCCACCTTATCTTCTGTACCCTCAGTAGTTGTTTGAGACAGCTTGACATCGAAATCAGCAAAGGGAGCTTCCTGAAAAAGATCTACCTTTCGCGCATTACTCAAATGAAGAAGAGGTATAAATGTGAGTACTTTGTCCTCTTTTGATTCTGAAGGGATGATTTCTGAGAATTTAAGGGAACGTTGAGTTCCATACAACCGCTCATAGACAAATCTGTAAACATCATCCATAAGCTCTGTAATATCCACTTTTTTCTCAGGGATTTTCACCTCTGGTCCAGAAAGCCTATTGCGCACACGTCTTCGCGTAACGTTGAGTGCTTGAGATAATGCTTCTGTAAGGTCATAAATGGAAACCTTTCTCTTGCGTGGCTGAGGAGTCTTTGGGATAAGGCGCAGTTCTTCCCCATCTAAATTAATGCGAACAGCGCCTGAACCTTCGCCTTGTTCAAATTCACTTTCATCTGTATAGAGTAATTCTTCTTCGTCAACCCCTGCCATAAGTGAATCAAAAGCTGCAAGATCCTCTCCAACAAGCCTAGTTGACTTTATGCGTAGTAGGATTGCAGCTGCAAGTAAGACTTTTCCTGAGACGCGAAGGTCTGCTTTTTTTAGACTCTCAACGGTTTTGATGAATTTTGATGTAAGTTCATTAAGGTTGACGTCCCAAGGGTCCATCTCTTCCGTTTTGATGAGATTAACGAGAATTGACTGCCAGGTAATTTCGTCCTGTTCGAGAAGTACTTCTAACAGTTTGTCTTCCATGACCCTTGTGGAGGGGGCGTTCTTTAAAAATCTACCCAAAAGAGTCCTTTGTGAGATTTTATGAGCAGTTCTGCTCTTTTACGGGACCACACATCAGTAGGTGAATATCAGTCTCGCAAAGTCTTATTTTTAGAACTGGTGACCTTTTTTTAGATAACTGCACGCTCCAGTTACAGCTCTTAACGCAATATTTTTAAATGGCTCTTTGGAAGAGTCCACTTAATGCCTCCGTAGCTTAGTGGTGGAGCGTGCGGCTGTTAACCGCAAGGTCACCAGTTCAAGTCTGGTCGGAGGCGCCACTTATGAGGCCGTGGCTTAGTCTGGACGCACTCCCCATACGTGCGTATGGGTTAGCGAGGCTATTATAGTGCTCGACTGATAATCGAGTGGTCCCGTGTTCAAATCACGGCGGCCTCATTTTTTTATTTCAAATAAGGCCTTGTGATGACGATGACACTTTACGACGTAATACGACGAGTTCAGGAAAAACTGTTTTGCCAAGGAACTATGGCCTTTGATGATCATGGCATTACCTTCTACGCACATAATAGAGAAGAATATGCACGTATTAGTTTAACAGAAGATGGCCTTGAGGGTATGCGCATTGGCGAAGTTCCCCTAGGAAGTTCAGTTCAGAAAATGTATTACCCTTGGCAACCACATGACTTGCTTAAACGAGTCTCAAAAGAGTTGCATTTAGGAGAAACAAAGGTCTTATTGTTTTTACACACAACTTCTCAGGGACGTGAAATTTTTTCTCGGCTTTGCGAACCGTCTTACGTCAAGCAAAAGGAAATCCCTCCCTATTATCCTTAGGATCCCTAAATCATTATAAACTCGCTTTTCTTTTTGCAATCTATGAAAATTGCTAGGCGTACTGCTTCGGATATTATCAATCTTGCACTTGATACGATTGATAGAGGAAAGCAGGCTCTTATTTTTGTAAATACGCGGGCGAGTGCTGAGAAAACTGCAGAAGACATTGCAAAAGCAATTGATTCCATTTCTCTTGATGAGCTTGCACATAAACTGGGTCATGTATTGTCTTCTCCTACGAAGCAGTGTAAGCGTCTTGAAAAATGTGCTCGAAGAGGTGTGGTGTTTCATCATGCAGGTCTTGTTTCTGAGCAGCGTGAATTGATTGAGGATCAGTTTCGTGATGGAGTGATTAGAATTATTTGTTGTACTCCTACGCTTGCTGCGGGTCTTGATCTTCCTGCTTTTAGAGCGATTATTAAGGATCTTAAACGGTTTGGAGGAGGCGGTTCTTGGGGAATGTCGGACATTCCAGTTCTTGAGTATTTGCAGATGGCTGGGCGTGCTGGGCGTCCTGGAAAGGAAGAGTATGGTGAAGCTATTTGTATTGCAAGTGATGAGGCTATGCAAGAGGCGATTTATGAAAAATATGTTTGTGGTGAGCCTGAGGAGATCTACTCTAAGCTTGCTGTTGAGCCAGTTCTTCGTTTTTATGTGTTAAGTCTTGTTGCGACGAGGTTTGTTCGTACTAAGACGGAGTTGTATGATTTTTTTTCGAAGAGTTTTTGGGCGTTTCAATTTCAGGATATGGCAAAGTTGAAGTGGATTATTGATAAGATGATTACGTTGCTTGAGGAGTGGGGTTTTATTGAGTCTACGGAAAACCAAAGGGATTTTGTTGCTGCAAACGAGTTGCAAAGTGGCAGGTTGAGTGCTACGAGGTTAGGTGAACGTGTTGCTCAGTTGTACATTGATCCTTTGACTGCTCATCATCTTGTTGAGTGTTTAGGTAAGGGTTGTGAGAGCGATCTTGGTTATCTTCACATGGTCTCTTCAACGCTTGAGATGCGACCGTATCTTAAAATTGGGAAAAATGAGTGGGATGTGTTAGATGAAGAGTATGTACGGGTTGAGGATGAGCTTATTCTTAAGGCTCCTGCAGTGTATAGTGATGATTATTTTGAGTATATGCAAACGGTGAAAACAGCGTTGTTTTTGAAAGAATGGTGTGATGAAATGCAAGAGGATTATCTTCTTGATAAGTATAAGATTCGTCCAGGAGAAATTCGCGCGAAGATTGATCGTGCGGATTGGTTACTTTACGCTGCGCATGAACTTGCAAAATTGTTAGAGTTGCATCGGTTGATGACACCTCTTGCTAAGCTTCGTGTGCGTGTTAAACATGGTGTTAAGGAAGAGCTTTTGCCTCTTTTACGTCTTAGAGGTGTTGGAAGGGTTCGTGCACGTACTCTTTTTGATGCTGGTTGTGAGTCTCTTGGTGCGCTTAAGAGTTTTGATACGCTTAAGCTTGCTTCACTTGTGGGTAAGAAACTTGCGGTTGATCTCAAATCACAAGTTGGGGTAGATGTTGATCCTTTGACTGTTGAGGATTTTAAGATACAACAGAAGGGTCAGACAAATCTGCATTCATTTTAGGCAGTTCTCTTGTTTATTCTAGAAGTTCAGATATGCTTCTTCTTGCATTGATATGGTAGATGACTTTTGCAATGTATGGTGCTATACTTACTTCTTCCAACCATTCTTTTCTTTGTGCAAGGTCTGCGTGGTAAACAGCATCGGTGGTGATTACTTTTTTGAGCAGTCCTTGTTGGTATGCTTCGCTTATGCGTCTGATTGCGGGGGGAGTTAAGAGGGGGAGGGATGATGCGAAGTAGGTGTCTTGAGCTCCGTTGTCTTTTAGTGTTTGGAGTGCTTTTATGAGGGTTCCTCCTGTTGCTATCATATCGTCTATGATGAGGACGTTTTTGTCTTTGACGTCTCCGTTAAGGCGCATTTGTTCTACCACGCTTGCTGATGAGTAGTCTCTTTGTTTGTAAATGTTTGCAAGAGGTACTTCTAGACGTTGGGCGTAGTGTTGTGCGCGTGGCATGCCTCCTGCATCAGGCGCTACTACAACGAGATTATCTAGAGATAGTGTGCGAATGTGATCTATGAGTGTGCGTGATGCATACAGGTTTTCTACAGGTATGCTTCCAAAGAACCCTGCTATTGCTCTGTTGTGTATGTCAAGGGTGATGACGCGGTCCGCTCCGCTGTTCATGATTTCTTTTGCTACTTTTTCTGCGGTGATTCCTTCTCTGGATATTGCTTTATCTTGTCTTGCGTAAGGAAATGCGGGAAGAACTGCAGTGACGTAGTTTGCATCTGCTCTTTTTGCTGCATCGATTGCAGTGGTGAGTGCGCGCAGGTTCTCATCAACGCTGAATTTGATGAAGTGGTCTGCGGGCTGTTTGCTTACGTCAGTAATTACTTTTTTTCGCGAGTATGCTCTTTCATCTTCATTTGGCGGTTTAATCTCCCACCCGCAACAAGAATTTTCGCAGTCTTGTATGACGTAGATGTCTTGTCCTCGTATGGATTCTTGTATTTCTACTTTTACTTCCGTGTTAGGAAAATGTGTTTCATTTATGGTTCGCAGAAATGTTGTGTCTTGTACTGCCCATCCTAGTTTGTCAAGAAGGGTTTGGTTTATTTTCTGCGCGAGAGGTTCTCCTGCAAGACAGGCTATAATTCCTAGTGCACCTCTTTCGCTCATGTTAGATTTCGTGTATTGATGGTATTTTAATCTTGCTACTACTCAGTAAGATTATTTGGCGCGTTTGAGAAGCTAAGACGTGGCAGAAGAGGGATTGCAAATATTATTTTTGAAAGTATTGGATTTCTTCTTTGGTGAGTTTTCTCATTTTTCCTGGGGGAAGGTTTGCAAGTTTGATAGGTCCTATTTGGATGCGGACAAGTTGTTTTATTCCTACGCCTAGAATTTCCATCATTTTTCGAATGATGCGATTTCTTCCTTCGTGGATGGTGATGTCAAGAATGTTGTTGTGAGCGGTGAGGGCTTTTGCGTGTGCTTGTACTTTTCTTCCTTCTACGATGAGTCCTGTGTTGAGTTTTTTAATCTGCCCTTCTGTTACGGGTTTGTCAGTGTAGACGCGGTATGTTTTTTTTATTTCGTAGCGTGGGTGAGCTACTCTGTTTGCAAATGTTCCGTCGCTGGTGAGGATGAGTGCGCCTTCGGTCATGTAGTCAAGTCTACCAACTGGTTTGAGTCTGTTATGACCTTTGAGGTATTCTTTGATTGTTTTCTTTTTTGACGGATCGCTGAGTGTGGTGAGGCAACGTACCGGTTTGTGGAAGAGGTAGTATTCGTGACGCTCGGATTTTATGCGCTTTCCATCAACGGTGATGGTATCTTTGAAGGCATCTGCTTTATCTCCCAGGGTTATTTTTTTTCCATTAACTTTGACTTTGCCTTGTTCTATGAGCTCCTCAGCCTTTCGCCTACTGCAAAACCCTGCATTTGCTATTATTTTTTGGACTCGTTCTTGCATGAAACGCAAGAAGAAAAGTCGAGTATAAAAGGCTATG